>DAIDJK010000518.1 GCA_027450225.1 Bryobacterales bacterium
CTGCTCGTCCGTATAGGTGCCCGGCGGCATCGGCGTTCCCGCAATGCCGTTCTGCACGATCCTGCGCAGTTCGTTGTCGCCCTGCGCGCGCCGGAAGCGCCCCGAATAGAGAGCCACCCCCGAAATCAGATCTCCATCCGGCCCATGACAACCCGCGCAGTTATTCAGAAAGATCTGCATGCCGCGCTCGAGATCAGCCGGTGAGACGCCATGTCCCTCCTGCGCAATAGCCGGCGCGGCGAGTAGAAGGCTCGCCAGGACAACCTTCGTGAAATCCACGGCGAGTTTTATATCACAATCCGTCGACCAGTATCTTCGTCACGTCCGCAATCGTTAGATATCCCGGATTATCCGGCGACCAGTCCGGCTTCGGCATATCCGCGCACGTGATCGCTATGGCGATCGGAGCGTCCTTCGCGAATACGATTCCCACGTCGCTCCGCAGATGATCGAGCGCGCCCGGCTTGTCCGCCACATCCACATCCGCGAAATGTCTCGGCATCCCATCGCGCCACATCTGTTTTTTCATCAGATCCAGAATCGCGGCCGACGCTTCTTTGCTCACAATCTCCCCGCGATCCAGCCGTTCCAGCAGGCTCACCATCTCGCGCGGCGTCGATACCCCAATCCCGAACCCGGCGTTCTTCGCATCGCGCCCCGCCGCGCTCACGCCCGCCGCTTTGCTCCCCTGCAGGATCTTCCGCAGCGATCGCGTATCCTTCAGCCCGAGCTTCTCCATCGTCGCGTTCACCGCGTCCCCGTTCACATGATCGAGCACCAGATTGGTCGCGGTGTTATCGCTCAGCAGGATCATGTACCGCACCAGATCTTCGAGCCGGTAATCGCCTTCCGCCATCTCCTGCAGCACGCCGGACCCGCCCGCCTTCACGTCTTTCGTCAATCGCGACGTATCGGTCCACTTCGCGCGCCCTTCCTGAACCGCCGCATACACGGCAATCAGAATCGGTACCTTGATTGTGCTCGCCGTGCTCACGCGCCGGTCGGGATTCAAGCCGTAAGTCGCGCCGGAGTTGAGATTCTTCGCGAAGATGCTGACCTCGCCGCCGAATCCGGCCAGCCGCTCATGAATTTTTTTGTCGATTGAAGAGGAATCCGCGCTCGCCTGCGCGAAAAGGACAACGGGAAAAAGTAACCACGCGATTTTCAATCGCGAACAAGCATAACAACCGCCTGCGCCTCGGCTGACAGGCCCTCGCCTACCGGCCCCACCTTCTCGGCGGTTTTGAACTTCACCGACACCGCATCCACCGGCAGTTCCATCGCGCCCGCCAGCGATTCCCGTATCGCCAGCCGGTAATCCTTCAGCTTCGGCCGCTCCAGAATCACCGTCGAATCCACATTCTCGATCCAATACCCGGCCTCGCGCGCGAGCGCGCACGCATGCTTCAGGAATTTCAGACTATCGGCGCCCTTCCACCCGGGGTCGGTGTCCGGAAAATGCATCCCGATGTCCCCTGCCGCAATGGCCCCCAGCAGCGCATCCGTAATCGCATGGGACACCACGTCCGCATCCGAATGCCCTTCCAGCCCGAACTCTGATGGAATGGTGATGCCGCCGAGAACCAGCGGCCTGCCGGCAACAATGCGGTGAGTGTCCCACCCCTGCCCAACGCGAAATTTCGTCTGGCTCAATGCCGCGCCGTTTCCTGTTCGAAAAACAGCCGCGCCAGATCCATATCGCCCGGCTTCGTAATCTTGATGTTTCGCTCGCTGCCCAGAACCACCGTGATCTCCACCTGGTCCAGCCGCTCCACCAGGCTCGATTCATCGGTACCCGAAAAGCCATCCCGCCGCGCCGCTTCGAAGGCGCGCTTCAGAATGTCGTACCGGAATACCTGCGGCGTCTGCGCCATCACCAGCCGTTCGCGCGAGATCGTGGCCCTCACCCGCGCTCCGCCGGCCTGCGCTCCGCTCACCTGCTTCACCGTATCCACCGGCACGATACCCACAATCGCCGCGCCGGTCGTCCCCGCTTCTTCGATCACGCGCCGGATCGTCTCCAGATCCACGAACGGCCGCACCGCATCGTGCACCGCAACCAGGTCCGTGTCCGGATCGAGCGCCGCCAGAGCATTCTCCACGCTTTCCTGCCTGGAATTTCCGCCCGCCACCACGCGCAGAGAACCCAGCAGCGCCCGGCCTTCCTTCTCGACCATCGATTCCACCCACTCGATGTCTTCCTCGCGCACCGCCACGACAATGTCGTTCACCAGCGGTGAAGCGACAAATTTCCGCACCGTGTGGACCAGAATCGGCGAGCCCTCGAGCAGCATGAACTGCTTCCGGCTCGTTCCAGTGGTTTCCGGCAGAAATGCGGGAGACGCGGCAACTCCCAGCGAAGACGCAGGCGCGGTGGACACGCTGCGGTGCATCCGAGTGCCGAGTCCGGCCGCGGGCAGAATCACCGCGACCTTCACGAAGTGCTTTCTCCGACCGCCTGCTCGCGCCGCTGTGGCCGTTCCGGAGCCGCCGCATTGCGCTCCAGCACCGGCCCTGATACCGACCGCTCCACCGGCGCGTGGTTCGCGCGCTCGTCGAACTTGCCGAATATCATCTTGCCCGCCGTCGTCTGCAACACGCTCGTCACGGATATGTCGATCGTCTTCGAGATCATGCGCCGGGCATTGTCAACCACCACCATCGTACCGTCGTCCAGATACGCCACTCCCTGGTTGTATTCTTTGCCTTCCTTCAGAATGAACACCCGCATCTGCTCGCCCGGCAGCACAATCGGCTTCAGCGCATTCGCCAGCTCATTGATGTTCAGCACTTCCACGCCCCGCAGATGCGCCACCTTGTTCAGATTGAAGTCGTTCGTGATGATCTTGCAGTCGTACAGCTTCGCCAGTTCGATCAGCTTCATGTCGACTTCCCGCACATGCGGGAAATCCTCCTGCACGATCTGCACTGTCAGGTGCCCCATCTTCTGTATGCGCTGCAGAATATCCAGACCGCGCCGCCCGCGGTTGCGTTTCATCGAATCCGCCGAATCGGCCACCATCTGCAGTTCCTGCAATACGAACTGCGGAATCACCAGCACGCCGTCGAGAAAACCGGTATCCGCAATGTCTGCAATGCGCCCGTCGATGATCACGCTCGTATCGAGGATCTTGTGGTTGCGCCGGACATCCGTCTCGATCCCGAACAGGCCGCCGAAAGCGCCCAGGTTCAGCAGATCGCCCTTCGCGCCACCCGTCACCGCCCCGAAATATAGAAACGCCAGCAGAGAGACCACCTCCGCAATGCGAATCACCGCCGGATTCTGCCCGCCGAGCCGGCCCAGTACCACACTCACCAGCGCCGCCGAAACCAGTCCCGCGATTACCCCGAAGGATATTCCGATTAGCCTCTTCAGGCTAATTCTTTCCACTCGCCGTTCGAGTAGAATCACTACTAACGCCACGCCGCACCCGGCCAGCGCCGCTGCCCACGCCGCTATCCCGTCGGGCCGAAGATAAGCGGCCGATACGGCGAAGATCAAAACGAATATCGCGCGAAAAAGAATTAAATCGGTCACGCCGCGGATACCTTCGGCGGCTCAGGCCGCCAGTTCCTCACAACTGTTTCGATGCAAAGCAGTTGCCAGCAGATTGTACCACCGCCCGAAATGCAGGTGCGCCCGCCAGTCGTGGCGTCCCTTTCGTGCGAAACCGGCTTGAAACGGCGCTCCAACGTCTTCGGCACACCAAAACCCAGGCCTATTTTGCGACGATGTTGACCAGCTTGTCCGGAACTACAACTATCTTTACAATCGTCTTGCCGTCGAGCATCGCCGCTATCTTTATGTCTCCCAAAGCCCGCGCCTCCAGCTGATCTTTCGATGCTCCCGGCGCAATCTCTATTCGCGCCCTGATCTTCCCGTTAATTTGCACCGGCACTTCAATCTCGGTCTCCCGCGCCAGCTCCGGATCGTAATCGGGCCACGGTTCCCGGAACACCGGTCCCTCGTTCCCCTGCGCGGCCCACAGCTCCTGCGCCAGGTATGGTGCGAACGGAGCCAGCATCAGCGTCAGAATTCCGACCGATTGCCGCATCGCGCCGGCCGAAAGGTTCGACTCGTTCGCGTAAATCTCGTTCACCAGCTCCATCAGCGCCGCAATGGATGTATTAAAGTGCCACCGCGAGTCAAAATCGCCGGTAATTTTGTGCAGGGTCTGGTGTAATTTCCGCAGCACCACCTTGTCGGCGGAACCCTCGCTTTTCCCGTCCGGGAAGGGCAGATTCCTGGTCACGAACCGGTAAACCCGGCCAAGGAACCGGTAAATTCCCTCCGCCCCCGCGTCCGTCCAGTCCATATCTTTTTCAGGGGGCGCCGCAAACAGAACGAACATCCGCGCCGTGTCCGCCCCATATTTGTCCGCCACTCCCATCGCGTCCACCACGTTGCCGCGCGATTTCGACATTTTCTCGCCGTTCGCCAGCACCATGCCCTGCGTGAACAGCTTCCGCACCGGCTCGTCATACGAAGTAAGCCCGATATCGCGCATCATTTTCGTCCAGAATCGCGAATAAATCAGGTGCAGAATCGCATGTTCCACGCCGCCGATATATTGATCGATCGGAAACCAGTAATCGATCTTCGCTTTGTCATAAGGCGCATTCGAATTCCGCGCATCGCAGTAGCGGTAAAAATACCAGCTGGAATCGACGAACGTATCCATCGTGTCCGTCTCGCGCCGCGCATTCGCCCCGCATTTCGGGCACTTCACATTCACGAATTCCGGCACATCGCTCAACGGCGACCGCCCTTCGCCGGTTATCCGGATCTCCTGCGGCAGCAGCACCGGCAACTGATCGTCGGGTACCGGAACCACGCCGTCATTCGGACAATGAATCACCGGAATCGGCGTGCCCCAGTACCGCTGCCGGGAAACGCCCCAGTCCTTCAGCCGGTACGTCACCGCCGGCTTGCCGAATCCCTCGCGTTCGGCGCGCGCCGCCATTTCGCGCCGGGCTTCTTCACTTGACATGCCCGAGTAAGGCCCCGAATTTTCGAGAATTCCATAATCCCCGAACGCTCCGGTCATCGTCTTCTCGTCCGCCAGTTCCCCATCCACCGGCCGGATCACCGGACGCACCGCGATCCCGTACTTCCTGCAAAATTCGAAGTCGCGCTCGTCATGCGCGGGCACCGCCATAATCGCGCCCGTCCCGTATCCGCTGAGGACAAAGCTCCCCACCCACACAGGCACGCGCTCCTGGCTGAACGGATTTATGGCGTACAGCCCGGTGAAGAACCCTTCTTTTTCCACATCGCCAGGCCCCTGCTGCGCCCGCGCATCGATCATCCCTTTCGCCAGCGCTTGCTTCCCGGCGTCCAGTTTCTTCTGCACAATGTCGTGCTCGGGAGCCAGAATCACGCACGTCGCGCCATATATCGTGTCGATGCGCGTCGTGAACACCCGCACCGGCCCGTAGCCCTCGACGTCGAAATCCACCTCCGCGCCTTCGCTCCGCCCGATCCAGTTCCTCTGCATCGTGAGCACGCGCTCCGGCCATCCGCCTTCCAGTTGCGCGATGTCCCCTAGCAACTCGTCCGCGTAAGCCGTCGTTCTCAGGAACCACTGCTCCAGCGCCCGCTGCTCCACGGCCGTATCCTCATGCCGCCAGCAGCACCCGTCCACCACCTGCTCGTTCGCCAGCACCGTGCCGCACTTCGGGCACCAGTTCACCAGCGCCTGTTTGCGATAGGCGAGGCCGCGC
>DAIDJK010000519.1 GCA_027450225.1 Bryobacterales bacterium
ATTACCGACGGTGACATCGCCGTGAACTGCGGCGGCGCTGTCTCCTGTTATGGCGCGGCCGGCCGGGGCACTCCGCGCCCGGGACATCGCAGCGTGCGCGCCGCCGAACCTGAGTTCGATGGCGCCCTTTCCACGTCGAACACCGCCTTCGCTCCTGCATACCATTCCGGCGCAGGCTGGAATTTCGCCACGGGGCTGGGATCGGTGGATGTGTATCAGCTCGTCACGAAATGGCAGACCGTGCAGTAAAAATCGGCGCGGCGATTGACATACGAAGGTCTTCGTAGTAACGTCTTCGTATATGCATCCGCCGCGGCCAACCGATGCCGAGCTGGAGATACTCAGAGTCCTCTGGAGCCTCGGCCCATCCACGGTTCGCGCCGTGCACGAGACTGTCAATCGCCGCCGGCCCGCGCAGTACAGCACCGTTCTGAAATTCATGCAGATCATGGCCGAAAAAGGCCTTCTGCGTCGCGATGAAAAGAACCGGGCGCATGTCTATGAGCCCGCTCAGCCTCGCGAAGCCACGCAGCGCCAGTTGGCGCGCGATCTGCTCGACCGCGCTTTCAGCGGATCGGCCAAAGAGCTGATGATGGGCGCGCTTTCGTCGCGCAAGGCCAGTCCGGAGGAGCTTGCCGAATTGCGCAAGCTGCTCGAGGAATATCAGGGAGAACGCGAATGAGCTTCATCGAGCGCTCCGTTGCAACTCCGTTCGCAATCGCCGCGGGCTGGGCGATTCTGAATTCGTTGTGGCAGGGCACGGCGGCTGCCGCCGTTCTTGCCTGCCTGCTCGCGCTAACCCGGTCGGCGCGTCTTCGATACGCCGCCGCGGCTGCTGCGATAGCCGCCATCGCTATTGCGTTCGCATGGACTCTGCTGAGCGGCATGGAACCGGGTCCTTCTGCGCCGCTTGCGCCTCGCGCAGCCACGGCTGCGGTCTCGCTGGCCGCCCGTGCGGAGCAGCCGGTCGCCGCGTCCGGTTCGCGGTTCGACGCGGCCGTTCCGTGGCTGGCTCTGCTTTGGATTTCGGGCGTCTGGATTTTCTTCCTCCGCAGCATCGCCGCCTGGATTTCGGCGCAGCGTTTGCGGCGGCGCGGCGTCTGTTGCCCGCCCGCATACTGGCAAACGAAACTCTCAAGCCTCCGGAAGAGGCTCCGCATCGCGCGGCCGGTCGCGCTGCTCGAATGCTGCTTTGCGGAGACGCCAGTTGTGCTGGGACATTTCCGTCCCGTCATCCTGCTGCCCATTGGACTCGTTGCCGGTCTCACGGCGGACCAGGTCGAAGCGATTCTGCTCCACGAACTCGCGCATGTACGGCGCTGGGATTACCTGGTCAACCTGGTCGAGACGCTGGTTGCGGGCATCCTCTTCTACCATCCGGCAATCTGGTGGATCTCCCGCGTGATCGCGGAAGAGCGGGAAAACTGCTGCGACGACAAGGCCGTCGCGGCGGGCGCAGACGCCCGCGAATACGCCTTCGCGCTGGCGGCGCTCGAACAAAACCGGCACGCCGGGTTGCGCCCGGCCGTTGCCGCAACTGGAGGAGATCTGATGAAACGAATCCGTCGCCTGCTGAACCCGGCGCCGCCCACATCCCGCCGCTCTTCGATCGCCGCCGCGCTGGCCGCGCTCGCCATTCTGTGTTTCGCCATGGTGGCGCAGCAGAACGCGGCGCGCGCGCAGATGCCCAATGCCTCTTCTGCGTGGAACAGATGGCTGAACGAGGACGTGGTTTACATCATCACCGCCCAGGACCGCGCGGCGTTCCTGAAACTGGCCACGGACGCGGAGCGCGAGCAGTTCATTGTCGCGTTCTGGGCGCGGCGCGATCCAACGCCGGGCACGGCGCAGAACGAGTTCAAAATCGAGCATTACCGCCGCATCGCCTTCGCCAACCAGCATTTCCGCGCCTCGTCCGGGATGGCGGGCTGGCAGACCGACAGAGGCCACATCTACATCGTCTTCGGGCCGCCGGACGAACTCGAATCGCATCCGGCGAGCGGCCAGACCTACGCCTCCCAGGTGTGGATGTATCGCCACGTTGAGGGCGTCGGCAACCGCGCCACGATCACTTTCATCGATCCGGCCGGCGCCGGCGATTTCAGAATCGCCCCGGGACCCATGCCCGATGGCCTGCCCAGGCAATGACGAGACCGGTTTCAGGCTTGACGCCTGCCGGCCGGTGATTACCTCGATCCCTCGACGGGCGCCGGATGATGACCCGCCCCGGCGTCCGATTGCGAGACCAGCACGTGCACCGGTTCGCGGATTCCCCGCGTCGCATGGAAGTTGCGAAGGCGCTCCACCGTCGTGCTGTTCAGTTGCGTGCCCTTCGCCGCGATCAGCCAGTTTCCGTCGCGAGTAACGATATCTTCTTCGGTCGTCATCCCCACGCGCAACTCGCGCACCGGCAGCGCCATTCGCTCGACCGCCTCCACCGGAGGCGAATAATCTTCCAGTGTGCGCAGCAGGTTCTGCGGGAATTCATGCGGCAGGGCGCGCATTCTGTTCAGCCCGGCTTCGAGCGCCAGACCGCCGAACATCCATCGATCGAGCTCGACGGCGATTCGCAGCGCCGCTCCGCCCGTTTCGCACGCGTCGAGTAGCCGCACGTGTTCGATCGGTGTTTGCTGCCGCCGTATCATCTCCGCCACGGTCTCCAGTCTGGGGATGTTCGCCAGCAGGCGCGCGCCAGTCTCCGGACAGGCGCGAAACATCTCCTCTTCGGCGGGGCTCGCCTGACGAGCGTACGCTCGCTCGAACACATCCGGCGGCAGCGCCATGCAGCCGATCAGGCACAGCGTTGCGGCGATATCGTACTGCCAGAGATCAACCACCTGCATGCGGCATGCGATATGAAGGGCGATGCTGCGGATGGCATTTGAGCGCGCCGGGAGCGCCGAGCCGGCAAGGTGGAGAAGATCCGACAGCGTCCGGACCGCGCCGCTGAGCGTCTTCTCCAGCAGCTCGCGCTCGGCCCGCCGTGCGCGCTGCAGCGCCAGATGGGTCTCCACCCGCGCCCGTACCTCTTCGAAGTGAAACGGCTTGGAGATGTAATCCACGCCGCCGGTCTTCAGGGCCTTGACCTTGTCCGCCGCATCGTTCAGCGCGCTCAGAAAGATAACCGGAATTTCGCGCAGGCGCGCATCAGCCTTCAGCCGCTCGCAGACTTCATAGCCGCTCATTTCCGGCATGTTGATGTCGAGCAGAATCAGATCCGGCGGATTGCGTTCGGCGGCGGCAAGCGCGTGGCGTCCGCGCGGAAACGAGCGCACCTCGTATCCGTGCTCACGCAGCATGTCCTCGAGCAGTTTCAGGTTCGCCGGGTTGTCGTCCACAGCCATGATGCTGGCCACCTGCGATTCCTGTGGACTCAGCATACCGCCTCCAGCAACTGTTGCAGCGCGTCGTAATCGTACTTGTCCACAAGCTTCCGGAAGGCGCGCGCGGATTCGCGGTCCGCTCCTTCGATCTCGATCGCAAGCTTGTCCAGAAGGGTCTTGTTTCCCGCGAATGTAGCCTCGCGGATTTGCTCGATCAGCCCTGGCGGGAGCTGGCCGAGCCGTTCCGCGGTCAACGCGGTCCCGGCGCCTTGCTCGGCCGGTTCGTCCGCTTCCGGCTCCTCGTAGTCGAAGGCCACGTTCAGGTGCGTGCGCAATTTCTCGAACAATTCATCCTCCCGGCATGGCTTTGAGAGGAAGTCATCCGCGCCGCTTTGAACGGCGGAGCGCCGGTCGCTCTCCATCGCGCTGGCGGTAAGGGCGATGATGACGGTGCTCCGGCCGCGCGGCTCCGCTTTGATCCTGCGCGTGGCTTCGAGCCCGTCCATCACCGGCATATGAATGTCCATCAGGATCAGGCGTGGATGCCACAAATCCCAGCAGCGAACCGCCGCCTCTCCGTTCTCCGCGTCTTTTACCTGAAGTCCAACCGACTTTAACAGTTTCTGCAGCCAGTCGCGGTTCTCCGGATGGTCGTCCACAATCAGAATCCGCGGCGATTCCTGGCCTGCACGAATACCCGTCACACGGTGACGCGAACTCTTCTTCGGCGCCACGCCGGCCTCTCCGCGCTCCACCGGAGTCTCGAATACGAACACCGAGCCGCCGCCCGGATGGTCGGCAATCGTGATTTCCCCACCCATCAGACGGGCGAAACTGCGGCTGATGGCCAAGCCGAGACCCGTGCCTTTCAGGCTGTCCTGGCTGGCGCGAATCTGGCTGAAAGGCTCGAACAATCGTTTGCGATCGGTCTGGCTGATGCCGGGGCCGGTGTCTTCGACGCGCGCCACGAACCACGGCGCCCCGGCTCGCGTTTCCACGCGGACGCGCAAAGCGACCGAACCAGCCTCGGTGAACTTCACCGCGTTGCCGAGAAGATTGATCAGAACCTGCCGTATCTTCCCTTCATCAGCGACGACATACGGGATCGATTCGCCTTCCATGCTGGTATCGAACCCGAGCGACTTCGCGCCGGCGCGCAGGCGGAACATGGCCGAGAGGTCGTCCAGCAGCCGCGAGAGATTGAACGTGGTGGGATTGAGATCCGCGCGCCCGGATTCGATCCTCGACATATCAAGAACGTCGTTGATCAGCGCGAGCAGGTGTTCTCCGCTGCGGCCGATGATGTTCAGGTTCGTCTTCGCGTCCGCGCTCAATTGCGGATCGCGCGACATCAGCTGCGCATAGCCCAGAATCGCGTTCATCGGCGTCCGAATCTCATGCGACATCGTGGAAAGAAACGCGCTCTTGGCCCGGTTCGCGGCCTCGGCTTGCGTGGCCGCCTCTTCAAGCTTCCGGTTCAGATTGCGGATCTGTACTTCCACGCGTTTCCGCTCGCTGATGTCGCGGGCGATCGAGGACGCCCCCGTCACTTCGCCGCGGGAGTTCCGAATGGGCGAAACGGTGTGCGCAACGTCGATCAGCGTTCCGTCTTTTCTCCGCCGCACCGTCTCTTCGTTGATGATTTCGCCCCGCCGCAGTCGGCCGAGGATCAGATCCATCTCCCCTTCGCGATCCTGAGGGACCAGAATCGAAATCGAGCGGCCGATCGCTTCCTCCGCCGCGTATCCGTAAAGCCGCTCCGCGCCGTGGTTCCAGTTGATGATGGTTCCGTCCAGCGACTTTCCGATGATCGCGTCGTCGGAGTAATTCACGATCGAGGCCAGTTGCTCCCGGCTGCGCTCCGCGCGCCTGCGTTCGGAAATATCGCGAATCGTCGCGGAAACCAGCGGACCCTCTTCCGTCTGAAGCGTGCTCAGGCTGACGTCCACCGGGAATTCCACGCCGTCGCTGCGCAGCGCGCAGAGTTCGGGACCCGCCCCCATCGCGCGAAGCCGCGGGCCGGTGAAGAAGCTTGTGCGAAACGCGCTGTGTCTGCCCCGGAAGCGTTCCGGGATCAGCGCTTCCATCGCCATCCCGAGCATCTCCTTCCTTTCGTAGCCGAACATCTTCTCGGCCTGGGCATTGATCAGGACGATCTCGCCTTCCCGGTTGACGACGACCACGGCATCCGGCGCCGCCTCCAGCAACTCGCGGAACTTGCTTTCCGCCACCAGCCGCTTCGATGTCTCCCGCAGTTCCTGCTCGGCGCGCCGCCGCTCGGTGACATCCCAGCAGACGCCTGTCAGCCGCAGCGGACGCCCGGCGTGGTTCCGGTACACTTTCCCGCGCGCCGCCAGAATGTGAGTTTCACCATTCGGCCACTGGATGCGGAATTCGGTCTTGTACGGGGTATCCTGCTCGAGCGACGCCGCGATTTCCCCCTGAACTCTGGCGCGATCCTCCGGATGAACGATCGCCGAGAATTCCTCCATCGTGCGCGGAAACTGGCCTGCCGGCAGGCTGAACAGCAGGGAGCCGCTTTCGTCCACTTCGATCGAATCGGACGGCAGGCGCCACGTCCATACGCTCACGCCGGAAGTCAGCAGCGTCAGGCGCAGGCGCTCCTCCGTGGCGCC
>DAIDJK010000520.1 GCA_027450225.1 Bryobacterales bacterium
ATCTGCGCCAGCTCAGCGCTTTACTCCAGGGCCGGAGCATTTTCGACATCGAGTGGCTGCGCGAGAAGGTACGGCCGGACGTGGCGGCTGGCGGCCGCAGCGCCGCATGCGCGCTGAGCGCGCTCGAACAGTGCTCGTGGGACATCATCGGCCAGGCTTTGAACCTTCCGGTATACGACCTGTTTGGAGGCGCTCTCAGCACTTCGATCCGGATTTACGCCAACATCAACCGCTCGACGGATCCGCGAACTCCCGCTGGCTTCGCCGCCATGGCGGAGCGTGCCGCTGACGCCGGATTCACCGCCGTGAAACTCGCGCCGTGGGACGACATGCCCGCCGATCTGTCGAATGCTTCGGAAGTGGAACGGATAACCCGGCTCGGCATCGACCGCGCCGCTGCGGTGCGCAAAGCTATCGGTCCGGAGCGCGATCTGCTGCTGGACGCGCACAGCAAGTTCGATGTGGAGCGCGGCCTGCGGCTTCTGCCGAGAGTGGCGCCGCTGAAACTGTTCTGGCTCGAAGAGGTTACGCGGCCGCCTGGGCTGCCTGCGATCCGCCGCGCGGAACCGATGCCCACGGCCGGTGGAGAAGTCCTTTATGGCGCCAAAGCGTTTTATCCCTACATCACGGCGGGATCGGTGGATATCGTAATGCCGGACGTGAAGTATTGCGGAGGAATGCTGGAAGTGAAGAAGGTGGCCGTTCTGGCTGAAGCGGCCGGCCTGAAGGTGGCGCCGCATGGGCCCGCGGGCCCCGTCGGCAACGCAGCGGCGGCTCAGGTCTGCGCCGCCCTGCCGAATTTCCTCATTCTGGAGTTCTCTTTTGGCGAGGCGCCCTGGCGGGCGGAACTGATCGATCCTCCCGAGGACGCATCCGGTGGCCGGCTGCTGGTGACCGCTCGTCCGGGTCTGGGTATTCGCCTGAATGAGAAGACGGCGAGGAAATACCGCGCGGGGTGACCTTGAGCTCTCCCGAAGCAAAGTTTTGAAGGTTGACGGAAGTTTATGCCGTCATCCGGGCGCGGTACAATTGGGTTTTCGTCCGTTCGCAGGAGATTTCCCTTTCCATGTTTGATTTGTTCCGCAGCCGCGACAAGGCTGTTCGTGCGATGTTGACCGGCCTGTTATTGCTGGTGGCGCTTTCGATGGTCACGTACCTCATCCCGAATTCCGGGACGGGGTACGACGGCTCCGCTGACCAGAGCGTCGTAGCCACGATCGGCAAGGACCAGCTCACCGCCATGCAGGTCTCGACCGCCATCCAGAACATGTCCCGGGGCCGCCAGATGCCTCCCGAACTGCTCGCCTTCTACGTACCCCAGATGGTGAATCAGATGATCGACGATCGCGCCATGGCCTACGAAGCCCAGCGCCTTGGCCTTCAGGTGAGCGACGCCGATACCGCCACCGCCATTCGCGCCCAGCTTCCGCCGCAGTTGTTCAAGGACGGCCAGATCGACACCGCCAGCTACCAGGCGATGCTGGCCCAGGCGGGCATGACGGTCTCGGCCTTCGAATCCGATACCGCTCGACAGCTCCTCATCCAGCATCTGCGGGACATTGTGAGCCAGGGCGTCATCATCACCCCTCAGGAAGTCGAAAACGAGTTCAAAAAACGCAATGAGAAGGTGAAGCTCCAGTACGTCGTCCTGCCGCCTTCGAAATACCAGAGCGAAGCCGAGCCGACCGACGCCGAACTCCGGAGCTACTACGATTCCCACAAATCCGAATTTCAGATTCCTGAGAAGCGCAGTCTCGGCATTATTGTGCTGGACCCGGATAAAGTGGCCGCGGACGTTCCCGTCACCGATGCCGAGCTCCGGAAGGAATACAATTCGAATCTCGACAAGTACCGCATTCCGGAGCGCGTGAAGGTCCGGCACATTCTGATCAAGTCGGACGCATCGAACGACGCCGCCGCGAAGAACAAGGCCCAGATCATCCTCAAGGAAATTCAGACTGGCGGCGATTTCGCGAAGCTTGCCAAAGAGAATTCCAACGACCCCGGCTCCGCGCAGAATGGCGGCGAACTCGGCTGGATCGTCAAGGGCCAGACCGTTCCCGAATTCGAGAAGGCCGCCTTCTCCCTGCAGCCCGGCCAGACCAGCGGCCTCATCAAAACCATGTACGGCTATCACATCCTGCAGGTGGAAGCGCATGAGAACGCGCATGTGCAGCCGTTCGACGAAGTGAAGGCGCAGATCGCGGCGGATTATCGCAAGCGCGTGGCGAACCAGCAGATGCAGGCGCTCTCCGACAAGGCCGTGCTGGAACTCGGCAAAGACCCGCTGCATCCCGAAAAAGCCGCGGCCGCGCTCGGCCCCGCCGCAGCTTACTATGCGGCCACCAACATTCAGCTCGGCGATCCGATTCCTGGCGTTGGGGTATCGAAGGAATTCACTGACGCCGTCGCCGGTCTGCGCAAGGGACAAGTGACGCCGGGCTCCGTCGTCCTGCAGAACGGAAAGGTGGTTGTCGCGTCCGTCACGGATCTCCAGCCGCCGCATCAGGCTACCTTTGACGAAGCCCGCAACGACGTTCGCAACAAAGTCACGCAGCAGAAACTTCAGACCATCCTCGCCGATAAAGCGAAGGAACTCGCGCAGAAGGCGCAGGCCGATGGCGGCGATCTGGCCAAAGCGGCCAAATCCATGGGCCTCGACGTGAAAGAGACCGCCGATCTCGACCGCAACGGAAACATCGAGAGCGTCGGAGCCCTGTCCACCATTCCGGACGCACTGACGAAACCCGTGGATTCGATCGTTGGCCCTGTGTCGGCGGGCGGCGGGCAGGTGGTCGCGAAGATCGTCGCCAGGACTCCCGCCGATATGGCTCTTCTCCCAGCGCAGCGGGCCAGCATTCGCGACGAACTCCGGCAACAGAAGGTACGCGACCGCGTGCAGCTTTTTGAAAACGGTCTCCGCAAGCGTCTCGAGCAGGAAGGCAAGCTGAAGGTTCATCAGGACGTTCTGAACCGCATCGTGCAGAATTACTCGCAGAGAAACTCCTGATCTCGCGATGCATTCGTTCCTCGACTTCCTGAAGTCGCTCTATAACGCGCAGCGGCTCCTGGATCTGGTGCGTTCTCTGCTGGCGAGTCCGGTGGGGCTTGCCGGATTGTTCGGTATCGTGTTCGCGGAGACCGGCCTGCTCGTCGGATTCTTCCTCCCCGGCGATTCGCTCCTCTTCAGCGTCGGCGTGGCGAGCGGCGCTTCCGGCATCAACGTATATCTGCTGGCGGCCATGCTGATGTGCGCCGCCATCATCGGCGACAATACCGGTTACTTTCTCGGCCGCAGCGCCGGTCCGAAGATCTTCAACCGGCCGAAATCGAAGTTCTTCCACCCGGAGCATCTGAAGCGCACCCAGGAGTTTTATGACAGATACGGCGCCCGGGCCGTCGTCTATGCGCGCTTCGTGCCCATCGTTCGCACTTGCACGCCATTCATCGCCGGCGTGGCCCGCATGCGCTACTCGCGCTTCCTGCTCTTCAGCATTTTTGGCGGCGTTTTCTGGATCGCCTTCATGACCACGCTCGGCTACAAGCTTGGCCAGATTCCGGCCGTCCAGCGCAATTTCGAGAAGGTGGTGCTCGCCATCGTTTTTCTTTCGCTGGTGCCCGCGTTTCTCGAAGCCCGCAAAGCCCGGTCCCGCAGCGCGGAATCGGCGTAGCCGGCTACTTTTTCAGAAACAGAATCGAGACCGGGGAAGGCACGCTGGCGTTCTGCCCCGCCGGCGTAAGTTGCCCGGACTTCGGGTCCACCCGAAACACCACCACATTGCTGGTGTCCTGATTCGCGGCCAGCAGAAACCGGCCCGCCGGATCGAGCTGGAAATTTCGCGGCGTGCGGCCCTGCGTTGAAACATCCTGCGTCTTCTTCAGCGTCCCGTTCGGCGCAACGTCGAAAACCGCAATCGTATTGGCGCCGCGATTGGACGCGTACACGTGGCGGCCGCGCGCATCCACTGCGATCTCCGCCGAATTGTTCGTCCTGGAGAACCCGGCCGGCAGCGTCGAATACTCCGCCAGCGGCGTCAACTTCCCCGCGCCAGCGTCATAGCCGAACGCGCTCACGTGCGAGCCCATCTCATCCACCACATACGCCAGCCGCCCGTTCGGATGAAACGCCATATGCCGCGGTCCGAACCCGGCCGTTACCGTCGCAAACGCCGGACTGTTCGCGGAAAGCGCGCCCGTGGCCGCATCCACCTTATAGCTGAAAACCTTGTCCAGCCCCAGGTCCGGCACAAACAAATACCGCCCATCGGGCGACAACACCACCGAGTGCGCATGCGGCCCTTTCTGCCGCCCCGGATTCACGCTCGATCCCGAATGCTGATCCATCGAGACCTGTTCGCCAAGCGCTCCGTCCGGCTTCACGCGGATCGCCGCCACGCGTCCGCTCCCGTAGTCCGCGACATACAGCGTCCGGCCGCTCTTGTCAAACGCCAGATGGCACGCCCCGCCGCCACCCGATGAAACCTTGTTGATGAAGGTCAGCTTCCCGCTCGCCCGGTCGATCGCAAAGCTCGAGACCTCGCCGTTCGTCCTGCCGTCGTTGCCCAGTTCACTCACCGAATACAGATGAGCGCCCGCCGCATCGGCGATCATCCAGGACGGCCGCACCGTCTCGCCCGCAAGCCGGAGATTCGAAATCGCTCCGCGGGCGGCATCGTAATCCGCCACATAGATGCCCTTGCTGTTCGGCCCCGTGTAGGTGCCGAAGTAAACGAGATACTCCGGTCCGGCGGCAAACAGGTTGGCGGCGGATAGCGCGGCGAAGGCGGCAAACGCGATTTTCATCAGCGCCAATATATCGCGGCTCGCTTCGCGCGCCCGAATCGCTGTTAGCATATTCGCCATGGTCACGCCCCAGCTCTCGCGACGGCATTGGATCGCGGGTGGCGCCGTACTTGCCGCTGCCGCGGCGGAGAACGTCATGTCCGCCGCCACGCCCCGCAACATCGTCATTTCAAGCGCCAATGGCCTTCGCGCCTGCTCGAAAGCCATGGATATGCTGCGGTCCGGCGCCGACACGCTCGACGCCGTGATCGCCGGCGTCAACATCATTGAACTCGATCCGAAAGATCACTCGGTCGGCTATGGCGGTCTGCCAAACGAAGAGGGCGTGGTCGAACTCGATGCCTGCGTGATGCACGGACCCACGCGCCGCTGCGGCTCGGTCGCGAGCATCCGCAACATCAAAACCCCTTCTCTCGTCGCCAAAGCCGTTATGGAGCAGACGGATCACATCATGATCGTGGGCGATGGGGCGCTGAAATTCGCCCGCGAGATGGGCTTTGAGGAAACCAGTCTCCTCACCGACGAATCCCGCATCGCCTGGCTCGTCTGGAAGCGCTCTCTTCGCGATCCCGCCGGCCATAACAACTGGGGACCCGGTCTCGATTCTCCGCCCGCCAAAGCTCCCATAGCCGAACTGAAGCAGTTCTTCCCGGAAGCCACTGAAGACACGCTCGCCTGGGCGTGGAGCGTCGCGGTTCATCCGCCCAAGGGCACCATCAACTGTCTTGCCCTGAATACCAGGGGGGAGATGTCCGGCACAACCACCACCAGCGGCCTCGCCTGGAAGATCGCCGGACGGGTGGGCGATTCGCCGCTCATCGGGGCCGGCTGCTACGTCGATCAGGACGTTGGCGCCGCCGGCTCAACCGGACGCGGCGAAGAAAATATCCGCATCGCGGGCGGACACACCATTGTCGAGAACATGCGCCACGGCATGCCGCCCAAAGAGGCCTGTCTCGATGCGCTCAAGCGCGTCGCCCGCAATTTCGATAGCGACCGGAATCGCCTCGCCGCCATCGACATCAATTTCTACGCTCTGCGCCGCGATGGCGAGCATGCCGGCGCCACGCTCTGGAACAGCCGCCGCCCCGATGGAACCTGGTCGAAAACCTATTCCGTCAACGACGGCGGCGAAAGCCGTCTCGAGCCCTGCGTGTATCTTTACGAGAAAAAGGCTTAGGACAATCCGCAGCCGGGATGTCCGCAGTTGCAGGAGATCTCGGTCTCGCCCTTCGCGTCTTCGCAGTACATACTGCAGTACTTCTGATCGTGCGCCACCACGCACCGGCAGGAAGGATGCGCACACTTCTTCGGTTGATCGGCCATCGTATAAACCTCCGGAGCGAAACTCGGCAATTGAACGGCCATCGCGCCGCCGCTTCCGTATGGCTCTATTCGTTTCCGAAGATGTTGCCGAAATCGATGCCGCGCGCCACGTCCCACGGCTTGTGCTCATCGCCATGGCCGCGCCAGGGCGCCAGTTCGCGGCGCATCTTCTGC
>DAIDJK010000521.1 GCA_027450225.1 Bryobacterales bacterium
ACGCAGCTGGCGCTGACCTCGGCAGGCGAGACGTGGCAGGGATCGGCCGAGACGCAGGCCAATGGCGATCTGCTGCTGAACCTGACGAGCGGCGACAAGAAAATGCAGACCACGGAGGCGCTGTTCGCGCCGCCTGGCGGCAGCGCCCCGTAAGTAGCGGCTTTGCGGCGACTACTGTTTCAATTCCCTGATCCGGATATCGCGGTACTCGACGTGATTCCCGGGCTGGCACTGGAATCCGATGAGACCTGACGCGTGCTGCGAATTGTCCGCGTCGAGCAGCGTCTGGCCGTTCAGGACGATGAGGTAGTGATTGCCGCTGGCGTTGATGTCGTAATCGTTCCACTGATCGGGCTTGATTTTCGTTGGCTGGGCTTTCACCGCGCCCACGAGGCTTCCGGTGTTGTAGCCGGCGGGCTGATGATCCCAGATCTGCAGTTCGAAGCCGGTCTGGTGCGGCTGCCCTTCCGGCTGTGAGCGCAGGAAAACGCCGCTGTTCACGTTTTCGGCTCCGCGGAACTGGAGCTTCAGGTGGAAATTCGAGTAGGCCTGATTGCTCGAGAGCCAGCCTTGGCCCGTGCCGGGGCAGACGATGGAGCCGTTCTCCACCTTCCAGTCGCCGGTGCTGTCCTTGCGGAACGTGGCGCGCGGCGTCCATCCATCGAGATTCTTCCCGTTGAACAGAAGCTTCCAGCCTTCCTTCTTCTCGGCGGAAGTGAGCTTGTTGGCGTTCTGCGCCATTACGGACGCGGCCGAACCGAGCCCGGCGGCAAGCGCGATGGCGAAAAGAAATGCGCGTCTCATTTGTGTACCGGGGCGTTTACCAGGGCATCTGGCGATGCGTGTACTTGCGGCCGATTTCCGCGGCTTCGGGGCTGGCGGGTCCGATCATCACGCCTTCCTTGATCATGTCGATGACATCGGTCGGCGTCATGGTGTTCAGGAAGAACTTGTGATTGGCCTTGCAGGCGGCGAGGATGGTGGAGCGCGCGTCTTTCATGCGCGGATCGTTGACGGCATTGCGGCCTTCACCCACCACGCCGAGCGACATGGCCATATCGCCGGGCCCCCACTCCGCGAAAGCGATGCCGGGGATTTTGAGATTGGCGTCGGCATTGGCGAGCGCGTACTTGTCTTCGAGCTTGAGACCGAGCAGCAGTTCGCCGTTCGGGTTGAGCGGCCAGGCGTCGGCCTTTTGTTCGTACTCGTCCTGAGAAACGCCCCAGATTTCCGCGGCCGTGGGAACGCCATGCACGCCGCGGCGGCCTTCTTCGAGGCCATTCGTGCCTACGCCTTCATGGTGAATGGGGAAACGGACGGAACGTACGAATTCACGAACAGCGCCGGGGTCGTCGGCATGCGTAAGCAGCACGCCGTGCACGCCGGTGGCGAGCACCTGATTGAACATCCAGGCATTCGCGCGGACGGTTTCGGCGTCGAGCCCGTTCACCGGGACGTTGACGATGACGGCTGGCGTGCGATGGCCGCTCTTCGTGGGACCACCCGCGGCGAGCCCGCGCATGTACTCCTGCAGGCCTTTTACATCGAATGGCGCGTGCTCCATGTCGTAGCTGATGTAGTCCGCGTAGGTTTGCGCGTCCTTCTTGCCCTGCTCGAAGGTGCCGACGGTGCCGGAGTGCGAGCCGGTGTAATAGATCGGCTGGCCCTCGGCCAGGAGCTCGAGGGCGCGATTGATGTGTTTCGGTTTGTAAGTGGTCTGGGCGATTGACGTGGCGACGCCGAGCGCGAGGCACAGCGAGGCGACGGGGATAACAGCCATGCGTTTGTTGATGATTTTCATAGATTCTCTTCGGCCCGTGGGCCGCTATCGGATTCGCTCCCGCAGGACGACTGTGACGGTTTCGCCAACGCTCTTGCGGATCGCCTTTCGCAGTTCGGATTTCACCGGAACCTTGTGCGTGCCGTCGCCGAGCGCCATGAATGAGCTTTGAAACGGGACGCCATCGATCTCGCCTTTGACTTTCACGAGGCCGCGGGTTCCGAAGAATGCGGCCGACTCCGGCCACACGACGTAAGTCCAGCCTCCTCTGGCGGGGCTTTTTTGCAGTTCGGCCTGGAACGACTTCGGGAGCACGACGAGGGCGTTATGACGGCTTGGCGCAATTGTATACCTTGCGGGCGCGGCATGGTGGACGCCGATCGCGCATGCGCGCCCCGCTGCGTCGAACCGGCTTACGCTTCGAAAAATTTCAGATAACTTTCCGGCGCTTTGGTGGGACGGAAATCCCGGCCGAGGAAAATGTGCCGGGTTTGCCCGAGAGCGGAGACGCGTCCGGCGCACGTCATTTCGTAATGGAAACTCATGAAGCGGCGGTTGGCTTCGGTCACCGTGGTGAGGATTTCGATTTCATCGTCGAAGCGGGCGGGGCTGCGGTAGCTGCAGTGCGCCTCGGCCACGGCGAGAAGGTAGCCGCCTGCTTCCATATCGCGGTACGGGAAACCGGCGGCGTCACAGAATTCCACGCGGGCCACCTCCATCCAGATCAGGTAATTGGCGTGATAAACCACGCCCATCTGATCGGTTTCGGCATAGCGGACGCGCACGCGGCTCACGTGTGAATGCACGGATTCGATTCTAAACAGCGGATTGTTCCGGAGCCGTCTTTGCTACCGTGGTGGAGTCTCTCTCCGATGAAGATCAGGGTGCTTTTTTTCGGCATGCTGAAGGATATCTGCGGCACGCCCGGCAGTCTGATCGATGTGCCGGCGGACGCCACCATTCAGTCTGTTTTCGACGATTATGCGAGCCGGTTTCCGAAATTGCGGGAAGTGGCGGCCAGCGTGGTTACGGCGCGGAATCATGAATTCGCGGCCGCCGGGGAACGGCTGGCCGAAGGCGACGAGCTGGCGTTTCTGCCGCCCGTGAGCGGCGGTGTTTCGGGGCAGCCGGAAGCGGAGCCGGTAGTGCGCGATCCGGAGGGGCATCTGTTCGCAATCACCCGCGCCCCCATCGACCCGCGCGCCATCGAGAGCGAACTTCTCGCCGGTTCCGACGGCGCGATTGTAACCTTCCATGGCGTGGTTCGTAACAATACCAGGGGGCGGGAGACACTACGGCTGGAATACGAATGTTACGAGGCGATGGCCATTCGCAAGATGGCCGAAATCGGGCGGGAGATTGCGCGCGCGTACCCCATCGGCCGCATCGCCCTGGTGCACCGTCTGGGTGTGCTCGAAATCGGCGAAGCGAGCGTAGTGGTGGTGGCCACCGCGCCCCATCGCAAGCCTGCATTCGACGCGGCGCTCGAAGGCATCAACCGGCTGAAGCGGCTGGTTCCCATCTGGAAAAAGGAATACTTTGCGGATGGTGAGGTCTGGGTGGAAGGCGAGTGGGATGCGAGCGCTCCGCGCGTTGCGCCTGGCTAGCGCATGGGCGGCCGTCAGCGCCGTGGCGCTCGCGCAGGCCCCGCAGAGTGCGCCGCCCGTGGAGGATTCGGGAACAACCATCCGCGTGAACGTGCAACTCGTGCGCATCCTCGCCACGGTGAAGGATGCGAACGGCGCGCTCATCGGATCGCTGGACAAGAGCGCCTTCTCGGTTCGCGATAATGGCGCGCCGCAGGACATCGCGGTGTTCGAGCGGCAAACGGACCAGCCGCTCTCGGTCGCCATCCTGATCGACAACAGCGGCTCGACGGCGATCGATCTGCCGTATGAGACGGACAGCGTGATGCGCTTTACCCGCGCGCTGCTCAGGGAAGGCAATCCGAACGACGCCGTCGCGCTCTACAGCTTCAACTGGGAGATCGTGAAGCAGCGCGGGTTTACGCGCAATCCGGCGCTGATCGAAAAATCGCTGCGCGGGCTGCGCGGCGAGGCGGGAACGTCGCTGTATGACGCCATTCTGCTGGCGTCGCGCGACATCGAAGACCGCCAGGGGCGCAAGGTCCTGGTGGTGGTGACCGATGGCGGCGACACCACCAGCCACACGGATTTCAATCGGGCCGTGGAAGCCGCGCAGCTTGCCGACGTGGTGATCTTCCCGATTCTGGTGGTGCCGATTCAGAATGAAGCGGGCCACAACGTGGGCGGCGAAAACGCCCTGACCACCATGTCCCAGCGCACCGGAGGGCGCGTCTTCGCTCCAACGCGCGGACCGGCGCTCGACCGCGCCTTCGACGAGATCATCCAGTCGCTGCGCACGCAGTATCTGCTGGGCTATTACCCGAAGAACGTTCCGCTGACGGCGGACCGCTTTCACGCGCTCCAGGTGAGCCTCTCCGATCCGCAATTGCGGGTCTCCGCACGCAGCGGATACTATGGAGAGGCGCGGCAGGAAGAAGGGGCCGCCGCAAACGGGACCATCGGGGTAGAACCTTCCGATGAGACATTGCGGCCGCCAAAACCGGCGCTGAAACCGAAGACGAAAGGTCCGTAAGCGATTTGACTGAGGGGAAAAAGAGTCCGCGGCCGCCGGAGCAGACGCTCGAAGAGATCAAATATCTGAAACATCTGATCGAGAAGAAGACTCCGGTTTGCGTGAAACTCAGCGATAACGAGGAAGTCCGGGGAGTTATCGAGTATTACGACCAGCGCTTCATCCGCATAACGCGCTCGGGCGAGCCCAACCTGTTCATCTTCAAGCACGACATCAAATATCTCTACGAGGTTGCGTAACTAACGATGGCATCCTTCGTTGAAGCGGCGGTTTCGATCGCCCGCGAAGCCGGAAATCTGCTCCGCTATCACTTTGAGCGCCGCGTGGCGTTCGAACTGAAGAGCGCTTTCGATCTGGTAACCGAGGCGGATCGCGCATCGGAGAAACTCGTCGTCGAACGGCTGGGCCAGCTGTTTCCGTCGCACTCGGTGGTGGCCGAAGAAGGTACCGGCCAGGAGCGCGGTTCGGAATACCGCTGGTATGTGGACCCGCTTGATGGCACCACGAATTTCGCGCATGGCTACCCGGTATGGAATGTGACGCTCGCGCTCGAAAAGAACGGCGAGTTGCTGGCCGGAGTCATCTTCGATCCCACACGCGACGAATTGTTTGCCGCGGAGAAGGGATCGGGCGCGTATCTCAACGGCGCGCGGATGAGCGTGTCGAAAATCGCCCGCGTGGAAGATGGCCTTTTCAGTACCGGGTTTCCCAACTGGAATCGCAGCGAGAACCCGAACATCCTGTTCTTCCATCAGTTCGCGATGGCGTCGCACGGGGTGCGGCGGTCCGGGTCGGCGGCCATCGATCTGTCGGGCGTGGCATCGGGGCGGCTCGAAGGTTTCTGGGAGATCGGCCTGAACCCGTGGGATCTGGCCGCGGGCAAACTGCTGGTGGAAGAGGCCGGCGGGGTCTGCACGGACATGGACGGGCAGCCGCATCACATGAAGTCGCCGCATATTCTCGTCGATAACGGGCTGATCCACGAGGAAATGATTCAGTTCTTCAGCGAGATTTCCCAGGGCAGGCTGCGGTATCCGCTGCCCGCATTGAGCCAGGCGAAATCGCAAGTCTGATACCTTGACCTCCATGGTCAAGGTGGCGGCGATATTCTTATCGGCGGCGTTGTGCCTCGCGGGCCAGTCAGGTGGCGATGGCGCGCCTGCATCGTCCAATGTTCCCGGCGCGCAGTATCCGCGCGTCGCTTCCGACCTGCGGGTTACCTTCCGGATCAACGCGCCAGACGCGCAGAAGGTGCAGATCAAGCCCGGCGGCGATGGTCTCGGCAAAACGCCATACGACATGACGCGCGATGCCAACGGCATCTGGAGCGTCACCACCCCGCCTGCGGTTCCTGGTTTTCATTATTACTTCGTGCTGATCGACGGTTTTCAAACCAACGATCCGCAGAGCGAGACTTACTTCGGCTATAACCAGGAGACCAGCGCGGTGGAGATCCCGGATGCCGCGGCCGATTTCTACCTGCCGAAAGACGTGCCGCATGGCGAAGTCAGCGCGCGCTGGTATTTCTCGAAAACAACCGGACAGTGGCGTCGCATTCATATCTACACGCCGCCCGGCTACGATTCGGGCAGGGGCAGATATCCGGTACTGTATCTGCAGCACGGCTCGGGCGAGAACGATACCAGCTGGACGAAACAGGGACATGTGGCGTTCATCATGGATAACCTGATCGCCGCGAAATCCGCCGTCCCGATGATCATCGTGATGGAGAACGGCATGGTGGCGGCGAAGCCGGGCGCGGCTCCGGCGCAAAACGGACGGCCCGGAAACGCCGCGTTCGAGGAAGTGCTGATCAACGATCTGGTCCCCATGATCGATGCGCATTACCGGACGCTCGCGGATCGCGACCATCGGGCGATTGCCGGATTGTCGATGGGAGGCGGACAGGCGCTCCGCATCGGGCTCGGGCATCTGGACAAGTTTGCGTATATCGGCTCTTTCAGCGGCGCCATCCGCGGGTTCGATGCAAATACGTCGTATGACGGCGTGTTCAGGGATGCCGCCGCGTTCAATCGCAGGGTGAAGTTGCTGTGGTTCGGCGCCGGAACAGCGGAGGAGGCGATGCACAACTCCGCCAGGGGCGCGCACGATTCGCTCGAAAAGGCGGGCGTGAAGAACGTGTTCCATGAAACGCCCTTCGCGCACGAGTGGCAGAACTGGCGATACGATCTGAACGATTTCGCGCCGCGTCTGTTCCGCTGAAGCGCGGCGATCAGCCCGGAAATTCGACGAAGATCATATCGACTCCGCGCGTACTCAGATTCCTGAGCTGCTGGACGCCCGCGTACGCCCAGCGCGTCTCGCCGTCCTGAAGATGGATATCCTGATCGTGCCCGCCCGCATAAACGAGCCGCACATGGCATTCGCGCAGGCAGACGAAAAGGCCGTCCGGCGCTTCGTACGTTTGCGAGATTTCATCCGCGGCCAGATGTACGCGAAGCACGCGTGTGCGGTCGTTCTGGAACTGTTTCGTAAAGTGTGGATCGGCAGTGGCGTCCGGGTGGTCGAAGTTCGGCGGAACGATGTCGGGGAACGTCATCTTCCCGCCCTTCTGAGCGAAGGCGGCGGAGACCATGCAGGCCAGCGCAATCAGTATTCGCGCCATGGCCGTTAGTTTAATCAAAATGCGGCAGCGTCATCGCCACGGGCCTGGTCGAAAGCCAGGACGCTTCTTCTCATCCGGGTGATAACATCTCGAACCAGCGATGAAAACGCTGAAATCCGTGGATGTCGTCATCGTCGGTGGCGGCTGGACTGGTCTTCTGATGGCGAAAGAACTCGCCACGCGCACGAGCCTTGAAATCCTCGCGCTTGAGCGCGGCCCTTCCCGCAAACCCTCGGACTACATCGACGGCATGGACGAGGTGGATTACGGCATTCACAACAAGATGATGCAGAGCCCGGCCGTGCTCACGGTCACGCACCGGTTTTCCGGCAGAGAGACCGCCGTACCCATTCGCCAGTACGGCTCGTTCAAGCCCGGCACTGGTACGGGCGGCGCGGGCGAGCACGGGGGCGGCAATGCCGATCGCTATCTGCCGGAGTTCTTCACTCTCCGCAGCCATTTGCTCGAAAAGCACGGTAAACTGCCGGAAGATTCGCTCGTCGCCGATTGGGGCTTCAACTGGGACGACATCGAAAACGACCTCTGGCGCGCCGAACAGTTGATGGGCATCAGCGGAAAGGCCGGCAACATTCGCGGCAAAATCATCGAAGGCGGCAACGTCTACGAAGGCTGGCGGTCGCACGAATTTCCCACTCCGCCGCCCAAAAAGAACTGGGCGGGCGTCATGTTTTTCAAGGCCGCCACGGAACTGGGTCTGAAGCCTTACCCGCAGCCTTCGGCCAACATCAGCACGGATTACACGAATCCCGATGGCATCTCGCGACCGGGCTGCGCCTATTGCGGATATTGTTCCGGCTACGCGTGCATGATCGGCGCGCGCCCGCAACCGACGAACGTGCTGATGCCCATTCTGCGGCGCCATTCGAACTTCAAAATCCGTAACGGAGCGGCGGTGCGGCGCGTGGTTCACAAAGATGGCCGCGCCATCGGCGTCACTTACGTGGACGAGCAGGGCGAAGAAATCATGCAGCCGGCGTCCATCGTCATTCTCTCCGCCTGGACCACCCACAACGTGCGTCTGCTGCTGCTGTCGAAGATCGGCGAGCCGTACGATCCGGCAACGAACAAAGGGCTGGTCGGGAAAAACCTGACGCATCAGGTGATCACTTCGGCCAAAGCGATGATCATGCTCGATGAGCCGATCAACAGCTTCATGAACAACAGCGGCCTCGGCTTCCGCATCTCCGATTACGACGGCAGCTTCGGCATCAGGCCTTCAGACGGCATCCTGCGCGGCGGCTGTTTCAGCGGCGGCTCGCAATCGGCCGCGCTTCCCATCGGTTCGTTCGGCCGCATTCCGCCCGGCGCCACGCCCCGGAACTGGGGATCGAAATGGAAAACCGAATCCGCGCGTCTGTTCGATCACGTGATCGGAGGCTGCGGCTTCCGCGGCGACCATCTTCCGTGGCGGCAGAATCACATGGATCTCGACCCGACTTATACGGACATCTTCGGCGACCCGCTGCTGCGCATGACGCTCGACTGGACCGATCACGAGCAAAAGCAGTTCGATTTCGCCGAGCGCGTCGCCATGCAGCTGACCGAATCGCTGGCGCGGGTTTCGGGCGGAAAGCTGCACAAACAGGGCGGTCCGTCGCGCCAGCCGCAGCTCGCCTCGCCGGCGCCGCGCCGGTACAACGCTTCCAGTTACAACACCACCCATATCCAGGGCGGGGCTATCATGGGTTCGTCGCCGGGCGCGAGCGTCCTGAATCCCTGGATGCAGCACTGGCAGATTCCGAATCTGTGGATGCTGGGTTCGTGCGGGTTTCCGGAAAACTCTTCAGGCAATCCCACCACCACGATTCTCGGCGTAACGTACCGCGCGGCGGATGCGCTGATTGAGAAGTACCTGAAACATCCGGCAGCGTTAGCGTAAACAGGAGAGCACTGGCGTGAAAGAAAACATCAGCCGCCGCGATTTCATCACCGTTCCCGCGAAGGGCGTCAGCGCCGCCGTGATCGCTGCGCTGGGCGCGAGCCTGATCGAGCCGCAGACGGCGCAGGCCGCAACCCCGGAGACTTACCTGAAAGTGCCGCTGCGCTTCTTCACGGCGAAGCAGGCGGCGCTGATCGAAGCGGCGTGCGAGCGCATCATGCCGGCCGATGAATCGGGCCCGGGAGCGAAGGACGCCGGCGTCGTGATTTACATCGATCGCCAGCTGGCCGGCCCGTACGGGCACGACAAATACCGTTACACGAAGCCGCCATTTGTTCAGTCCGTGCCGGAGCACGGCTATCAGGGCAAAGAGAACCCGCGCGAGATTTACCAGGCCGGATTCGCCATGCTCGGCGATGGGTTCGTTTCGCTCACTCCGGAGCAGCAGGACGCCAAACTCGAATCCATCGAGCATTCCATGTTCTTCCAGATGTTGCGCACCCACACCATCGAGGGCATGTTCTGCGACCCGCTGCATGGCGGCAATATCGGGATGGCGGGCTGGAAAATGATCGGTTTCCCTGGGCCGTCCATGACGTGGCGCAATGAAATCGACAAGCACTACGGCGAGGCGTTCCGGCCCCCGCCGAAAAGTCTGGTTCAGCTGGTTGGCCATCCGGTGAAGGGCATGGAAGACGAGCCCGTTTAGAAAAATACCGAACGAACCCAACTAAATTTATAAATCACTTGTTTTGAGGCGGTTCGCGCTTGCGGGCCGCCTTATTTGTTTTACGCTCCTTGACTCCGATTGCAATCTGCAATATTTTCTATTGCAGATTGCAATGAGTGCAAAGCAACCCATCGGGCAATGAAACTCGGCGAAAAACTCCGGTACCTGCGCGAAGTTGAAGGCGCGCTTCGCGGCTTCAATCGCGAACTCTCGCAGCAGGAAGTCGCGCGGCTCATTCGAAAAGAACTCGACAAATCCATCAGCCAGAGCTATTTGTCGCAGATCGAAAGCGGAGCGCGTCCGCACCTGACGAACTCGACGCGCATGCTGCTCGCCCAGTTCTTCAAAGTGCATCCCGGATACCTGGTGGACGATCCGGAAGGTTTCCAGAACGAGCTGATCTCAGACCTCGGGGCGCTCGAAAACAAACTCGACCTCTGGCTGGTCAGCGGGGCCGAACGCTTTTCGCGCGACCCGGCGCTGCAGCATGCGCTGCTCACCATCGCGCGGCATGACGATACGCGGATGTGCCTCGTCCTCCTGGGAACGATTCTGGAAAACCCGGGTCTCGCCGAGCGGCTCATCGAAGTCCTGAAACCGCAGGCGCCGACCGCCAGCAGCAACGGAAATTCGAAAAGGAGGGGCCAGTGACTCTGGCGGATTTTTACCTTCTCTGTTTTCTCGTCGGCGTGGGCCTGAGCGTCATCGCGTTTTTCGCCGGTGGCGCGCGCCTCCACGGCATGCACGTCCACGTCCACGCGGCGCACACGCACGTGGGGCATGCGCTCCGGCTGTCCACAGTGAGAGGCATGCGGAGCGCAGTGCGCAGCAACGATCTGCCGTGGTTCAACGGCGGAACGCTCGCGGCGTTTCTCGCCTGGTTTGGCGGAACGGGATATCTGCTGGCGCGCTATTCCGGGCTGTGGTTTGCGTTCAGTATCGCGATCGCGGTCGCATGCGGTCTGGGCGCGGCTGCCGCCATCTATCGCTTCCTGAAATTTCTGGTGGATCGCGAACAGCCGCTCGACCCGGCCGATTACGACATGGTGGGCGCGTTCGGCAAACTGACGCTGCCCATCCGCGAGGGCGGCACTGGCGAGCTGGTCTATTCGCAGCAGGGCACGCGGCGCGTCACCGGAGCGCGGAGCGAAGACGGCTCGCCGATCGCCAGGGGCGCGGAAGTTCTGGTGGTTCGCTACGACAGGGGAATCGCCTTCGTGCGGCCCTGGCGCGATGGCATGGATGCCGATCTGAAGAGTTAACCGGCGGCAAAGAGGGCAAGGAGGGTTTCTATGAACGTCAATCCCGTATTCGTGATCGCCGCGCTGATGCTGGCCGCGATCGTGTGTCTGATGGCGGTTTTCGCGCGGCTGTTTCGCAAGGCGGGTCCGCATGAAGCGCTCATCGTCTATGGTTTTCGCGGCACGCGCGTGGTGAAGGGGCGCGGAACCGTCATTTTCCCCATGGTGGAAAGCTGCCGCGGGCTTTCGCTCGAACTCATGTCGTTCGACGTCGCGCCGCAGCAGGATCTGTACACGCGCCAGGGCGTTGCGGTCACTGTAGAAGCCGTGGCGCAGATCAAGGTGAAGTCCGACCCCGAATCGATCCTCACTGCGAGCGAGCAGTTTCTGACGAAACCGCCCGAGGAGCGCGAAGGACTGATCCGTCTGGTGATGGAAGGCCATCTGCGCGGCATCATCGGACAGCTTGCGGTGGAAGAGATCGTGAAGCAGCCGGAAATGGTGGGCGAGCGCATGCGCTCCACCTGCGCCGAAGACATGAGAAAGATGGGGCTCGAGGTGATTTCGTTCACCATCAAGGAGGTACGGGACAAGAACGAATACATCGCCAACATGGGCCGGCCGGATATCGCGCGCATTCGCCGCGATGCCGACGTTGCCGCCGCGGAGGCCGAGCGCGACACGGCTATTAAGCGCGCCGAAGCGGCTCGCGAAGCCGCCATCGCCAGGGCCAAGGCCGATCAGGAACGGGTCCTGGCCGAGACGCTTTCGCAGGCCCGGCAGGCCGAAGCGCAGCGCGATCTCGAAGTGAAGAAGGCCGAATACCTGCAAATGGTGAAAAAACAGCAGGCGCAGGCGGACAAGGCTTATGACATTCAGGCGAACATCATGCAGCAGCAGGTGCGAGCCGAGGAAGTCACCATTCACCAGATCGAGAAGGAGCATGAGGTGAAGGTGCAGGACGCCGAGATCGACCGGCGCGACCGCGAACTCACGGCCACGGTTCTGAAAGAGGCCGAATTCGAGCGGCGGCGCATCGAAACGCTGGCCGAAGCCGAGAAGACGCGGTTGATGATGGAGGCCGAAGCGAAGGCCGCCGCCATTCGCGCGCAAGGTGAAGCCGAAGCCGAAATCATCTTCAAAAAAGGCGATGCCGAAGCGCGCGCCATGAACGTGAAGGCGGCCGCTTATCAGGAATTCAACCAGGCGGCGATTGTGGACAAGCTCATCAGCAGCATGCCGGAGGTGGTCCGCGCCCTTGCGGCGCCGCTGGCGAATGTCGACAGGATCACGGTCATCTCGACGGGCGATGGTCACGCCGCCGGGCTGAACAAGATCACCGGCGACCTGACGCAGATGGCCGCCCAGATTCCCGCGTTGTTTGAGACCCTCTCCGGCATGCCGATGAACGAACTGCTTTCGAAGGTCCGCCTGATTGGAGAAAAGCCGGGCGACAAAAACGTGAAGCCGGATGGCAAAGCCGCTGCCGCCGGACAGTAGAAAGGAGAAACTTCCATGGCGCTTCTCGAACGCATCGCGACTCTGATTCGCGCAAACATCAACGAACTGATCGAGAAAGCGGAACAGCCCGACACGATGATGCGGCAGATTCTGCTCGATATGGAAAATCAGCTCATTCAGGTGAAGACCCAGATGGCGATTTCCATCGTGGACCAGCATGTTCTCGAGAAGCGCCTCAAAGAGGCCGGCGAATCGGTCGCGCAGTGGAAGGGCCGCGCGGAAACGGCCCTGAGGAATGGACATGAGGCGCTTGCCCGAACCGCCGCGGCGCGCGTCCTGGGGGCTCGCGAAATCGCCGGGAATCTGCAGAGACAGGTCGAAGACCAGAAAGCGCAGGTGGAAAACTTCCGGAATGCGCTCGAAAAACTGCGGGACAAACTGCGCGAAGCGGAGGCCACGCGGGACATGCTGGCCGCCAGGCGGCGGCGCTCGCGCGCGCTCGAACAAACGGCCGGACAGGCGAACGGCGCGGATCTCGACCGCATGAAAAAGAAAATCGACGCCGAAGAGGCCGCGGCGCAAGCCTTGACCGCCGCTGATGCCGCGGTTGACGATCATTTCGCTGCTATGGACAATGCGCGCGAAATCGACAATCTGCTCGCCGAGATCAGAACCGGGATGGCGGAACACTCAAAGACCGGGTAATCCCGGCGCAACGCGGGTTCGGAATAATGAGAAACAGACCTCATGACGCCCGAACCCGCGCCAGTTCCCGCGCCAGCCACTCGTATCCGCGTGCAGGATGTGCTTCTCGCCATCCTGTTCGGCGTCCTGATCTGGCTGGCTCACGATTGGTGGGAACGCAGTTTCCTGATCGCGCTGGCGGTTTTCCAGCTCCTTGAAGGCCGGGTGCTCTGGCTGAACACCGCATGGGGCCGCGCGACTTCCGTACTGGTGCAACTGGTCATCTGTTATCTGCTGATCGGCTACACCAGCGGCGTTACTTCGTCTTACTATTTCGTGCTCCTGCTGCCGGTGGTATCCACCGCCACCTATATGGGCTTCATCGGGACGGCTATCAGCTTTTCCCTGGCGATCGGAGCGTATGTTTCGTTCGTGCTCTTCATCCCGGAGAAGAACCCGCTCGATCCGGAAGAGATTCACTTTTTCGTGATTCGCTGCCTGATGGCGGCGATAGTCGCCGTCCTCGTAAATTCGCTCGGCGAATCCACGCGGGCGGAATCGGCCCGCTACAAGAAAACAGCCGAGCAGCTTGCGGTGGCGAACCAGAATCTGATCGAAGCCGAGTCCGCCGTGCGGCGATCCGAGCGCCTGGCCGCGCTCGGGCAGCTTTCGGCCGGGCTGGCGCATGAATTGCGAAATCCGTTGAGCAGTATTCGCGGCTCAGCCGATCTGCTGTCGCGCAGCGCCGCGCGCGAAAATCCCGTTGTGGTTGAACTGGCGCAGATTATCAAAGAGGAAGTCGATCGCACCAATTCGCTGGTGACGCGCTTTCTCGACTTTGCCCGCCCGCTCGAACCGCGCCGGCGGAAAACCGACATCACGCAGATTCTGGATCGCGCCGCGCAGCGCGCCGGCGTGCCGATCATTCGCAACTACTCCCCGGATGTGCCGCTGCTCGATATCGATCCCGAACTGATGGAGCAGGTGTTCCTGAATCTTCTGACGAACGCCGCGCAGGCCTCGCCGGAGGGCGCCCCGGTCACCGCCGTAACGCGCGCCGACGACGATCTGGCGGAGGTGAGCATCGTGGACCGCGGCTGCGGCATTCCACCCGAGAAGATCGATTCGATCTTCAATCCTTTCGTGACGACGAAACAGAACGGCGTGGGCCTCGGTCTCGCCATTGTCTCGAAGATTGTGGACGGACACGGCGGTAAGATGGCTGTTGAAAGCGCGCCGGGCAAAGGCAGCGCCTTCCGCGTCCTCCTGCCGATTTCATGAAAAAGCGCATTCTGATCGTTGAAGACGAAGACAAGCTGCGCCGCATTCTCGAGTTGCAACTCGTCGATTCGGGTTTCGACGTGGTGAAGGCCGCGAGCGCGGAAGAAGCGCTTCCGCTGATCGATCGCGCCGATCTGATTCTCAGTGATTTCAGGCTTCCCGGCATGAGCGGGCTCGAGATGCTGCAACTCATCCGGCGGCAGAATACGCAGGTGCCCGTGATTGTGATGACGGCGTTCGGAACCATCGAGAATGCCGTGGAAGCGATGAAGGCGGGCGCGGTGGATTTTTTGTTGAAGCCGTTCGAATTGGATCATCTGACGGCGGTGGTGAACAAGGCGCTCGAAATTCGCACTCTGCGAGAGGAGAATCGGGCGCTCAAGGAAGAACTCGGCCGCAAGTATCAGTGGGACAACATTGTGGGCCGCAGCCAGGCGATGCAGCAGATTTTCGCCACCATCATGCGCGTCGCGCCGACGCGCGCCACCGTGCTGCTGGCGGGCGAAAGCGGCGTCGGCAAGGATCTGATTGCGCGCGCCATTCATTTTCATTCGCCGCGCAAAGACCGCCCGTTCGTCAAGATCAACTGCACCGCGCTGCCGGAAAACCTGATGGAAAGCGAATTGTTTGGCTACGAGAAGGGCGCATTTACCGGCGCGACGACTTCAAAACCGGGCAAGTTCGAACAGGCCGACAGCGGTACCGTAATGCTGGACGAAATCGGCGACGTGCCGGCCAACATCCAGGTGAAACTGCTGCGGGTGTTGCAGGAGCGCGAATTCGAGCGTCTGGGCAGTAACAAAACGCTTCACATCGACGTGCGCGTGATCGCCGCGACCAATCGGGATCTGCGCGCCGCGCTCGAAGAGGGCACGTTCCGCGAAGACCTTTATTACCGCCTGAACGTGGTCCCGCTCGAGATTCCGCCACTGCGGGACCGCAAGGAAGATCTTCCGTACCTGGCCCGCCATTTCGTGGAGAAACTGGCGCCGGAGATGGGCAATCAGGTGACGGGGATTACCGACGCCGCAATCGACAAGCTGATGCAGTATTCGTGGCCGGGCAATGTACGCGAACTCGAGAATGTGATTGAGCGCAGCATGGTGATGGCCGGTGGCGAAAAGCTGGACGCGAACGATATCCGGCTCGACATGAACCTGCGCCACCGCGCGTCAAACGGCGATTTGAGCCTGCCCGACGGCATGAGCCTCGATCAGTACGAGCAGGAGTTGATTCGCGATGCGCTGAAGCGGTCGAACGGCAACAAAAGCCAGGCCGCCAGGCTGCTGGGCCTGACACGAAACGCCCTCCGGTACCGCCTCACTCAAATGGGAATTGACAGCTAAATGATCGGGATGCGCTTCACGGCCGCGTTCTCCTGCGCGGCCTTTCTTTTTTGTTCACAGATAACCGGCCAGACGGCAGAACAATATCTGGATGCCATCAACTCCACGACTCTCTACCGTGAGACGGCTGTTTCTCCCGATGCGCGATGGGTCGCCTGGACAGTGGACCTGCGGAACAAAGACGCTACGCTCTCGCGCAATACCGAGATTCTGATTGCGCCGGCCGCCGGAGGCGACGCGCAGCCGAAGCGCATCGGACTAAGCAAGTCGCCGCACCCGGAACACAGCCCTGTTTTCTCGCCGGACAGCGAGCAGATTGCTTTTCTGGCGGTTCCGGACAAATCGGCTCAATTGCAGGTTTACGTGGCGGCGGCCAAAGACGGTTCGCCCAAAAAGCTTACCAGTGTGACCGGCTATTTGCAGGCGCCGCGCTGGTCGCCGGACGGCAAAACTCTGGCGGTGTTGTTCACGGAGAATGCGCCGCGCGCGGCAGGGCCGCTCGAACCGTCCACGAAGGATTCAGGCGTTGTGGAGCAGAAGATTTATGAACAGAGAATCCTGCTGATCGACGTCGCGTCCGGCAACACGCGGCAGATCACTCCCTCGGACACTTACGTTTACGAATACGACTGGTCGCCCGATTCGAAGCGCATCGCATACACGGCGGCCAAAGGGAACGGCGACAACAACTGGTGGATCGCGAGACTCTTCTGGGTCGACGCCGCTTCCGGCGATATTCATCAGGTGGCCAGACCAGCGAGGCAAATCGCATTTCCCCGCTGGTCGCCGGATGGAAGCGAGATCGCGTACATCGGCGGGCTGATGAGCGATGAGGGTTCAACCGGCGGTGACATCTACGTGGTTTCCGCGGGCGGCGGCGAGGCGCGCGATGCAACTCCCGGCCGGAAACTGTCGGCAAGCTGGATTCGCTGGCTGCCTTCGGGGCGGATTTTGTTCAGCGCGACGGTGGATGGCGGCTCCGCCATCGAGACTTTGAATCCGGCGAAATCAGAAATCGAGCGGCTTTGGCAGGGCGACGAATCGATCACGGCTGGAGACGATGTCCTCTCGACTTCGGCGGACGGGAAAATGTCGGCCGTGATTCGAGCCTCGTGGGCCAAGCCGCCCGAGGTGTGGGCCGGACCGACAGGCCAGTGGACGCAGCGTACGCACGCCAACGACGGCGTGAAGCCGTTGTGGGGACGAACGGAGAAGCTGCACTGGGAGAGCGACGGATTCACCGTCGAGGGCTGGCTGATGTATCCGGTGAATTACGATCCAGCGAAGAAGTATCCGATGATCGTGTCCGTTCACGGCGGACCCGCGGCGGCGGCGAAACCGGCGTGGCCTTCCACCTTCAACATGGCGGCGCTCTCAAGCCAGGGTTATTTCATTCTTTTTCCCAATCCGCGCGGCAGCTACGGCGAAGGCGAAGCCTTCACCGAGGCCAATGTTCGCGATTTCGGTTATGGCGATCTGCGGGACATCATGCGGGGTGTGGATGAGGCGCTCGCGTCGAAGCCGGTGGACGCGAACCGGCTCGGGATTGCGGGCTGGAGCTACGGCGGCTACATGACGATGTGGGCCGTGACGCAGACCAATCGCTTTCACGCCGCGGTGGCGGGCGCGGGGATTTCCGACTGGCAGAGCTATTACGGCGAGAATCTGATCGACCAGTGGATGATTCCGTATTTCGGCGCATCGGTTTACGACGATCCGGCCGTGTATGCGCGCAGCTCGCCGATTACATTCATCAGAAATGTGCGCACGCCCACGCTGATTCTGGTGGGAGACAGCGACGCGGAATGTCCCGCGCCGCAGTCTTACGAGTTCTGGCACGCTTTGAAAACGGAGGGCGTGAAGACGCAGTTCGTGGTCTACCCGAATGAAGGCCACGCCGTACGCCAGCCGGACCACCAGAAGGATCTGCTGAACCGAACGCTGAACTGGTTCAACGACAACCTGCCGGGCCGATAGCGCGGCCGGCTGACGCTTGCCCGCGGCGCCGGGACGCCATATGATCTTGATCGAAAGGAATAGACCATGGCGTCTGTCACCGAAGCGCCTGCGCGCGCGCAGGTTCCGATTACCGCGACGAAGATTCTGATCAACAACAAGTGGGTGGAGAGCGTTTCAGGCAAACGTTTCCCCACCATCAATCCGGCCACGGGCGAG
>DAIDJK010000522.1 GCA_027450225.1 Bryobacterales bacterium
GAGCGAATGCGGCAGGTTGAGCTGGCCGGGAGCGGAGCCGTGCGTGCCGGCCTGGGTGATGAAGCGGCCGTTCCGGTCGAATTTGACGATGCGGGAGTTGCCGTAGCCATCGGTGACGAAGATGTTGCCATCGGCATCCCAGCCGACGTCGGTGGGGCGGTCGAAGATGTACTTGCCGGGGTGATCGGGCGTGAGTACGGGCGCGGGCGGCGCGATGGCGTCCACCGGCTCCGGACGGCGGCCGAGCGTCATGACGACGCGGCCTTCGGGATTGAACTTGATGAGCATGTTCGCGCCTTCATCGACGGCCCAGATGTTGTCCTGCGGATCGACGCGTACGGCGTGGGCGAAGACGAAGCCGTACAGCCCCTGGCCGATTTCGCGGAGGAAGTTGCCGTTCGCATCGAATTCGAACAGACGCGTGGCCTGGCTGCGCGTATAGACGAAGACGTGGCCCTTCGAATTGGTGGCTACGCCGATGCCTTCACCGAGGTAAAGGTTCTTCGGCATCTTGATGAAATTCGGCACGGATTCGTACCGGATTTCCGGCGCGTTGCGGGCTTTGGCTCGCGTGGCCAGAGCCGCAGGCGAGAGATTTTCGTTGTTGGACGGGGTCTGCGCGAACGTTATCGCGGCAACTGAAAACGCGGCGGCAGACAGGAACGCTTTTCGGATCTTGTACAAGGGTTCGCCTCGGAAACGCGATCAGTATATCGGATCGCCGTTCGAGGCAACGCTGGAAGCGCGGCCGCCGCGCAGCTTGTCGATGCGCACGGGCAGACCGGTTTCGACAAGGACGTCGGAATCGTTCAGCTCGGCCGCGGTGGGACCGGCGTTGTCGTAGGGCCGCAGCTTCGCGCCGGGGAAGTAGTAATGAAGGACGGGAAGATCGTCGTGAGGAACGAGCAGGCGATCGCCCGCGACGCCTTCGCGGCGAACGGCTTCGAGAACCTGAGCCGAACGCGACGGCGCCTCATGACGCGGCCCGAGCGCGATGACGGTGGCAACGAAGCAGGAGACGCAGATGGCCGCGACGGCGGTGGCCATCACCGGAGTCCGGAGCCGGCAGAGAGCGGCCGTGAGCACGAGGCCGGTGAAGAAATCGAACGCCTGGGCGAAAGGCAGGTCATAGCGAGGCGTGACGGTGGCGACGCGCATGACGAGCAGCAGCATGAGGCAGCCATAGAGAAGAAATGGCCACGCCACCCTGCGAGTGGGCAAATCTTTCATTCGAAAGAAAAGCACGATGGAGACGATCAGCAGCGCCCAGTGAACGGGGTTGTGCGTCAACCGCCAGACCCAGGTGCCCCCCAGCGTGACTTCGCCCCATACGGCTTTGCGGAACACGGCCATATAGGCGTGCAGCATGTAGCCCTTGAGAAACGACAGGCGCAGCAACGCGGCGGGCCAGAGGATGACGACAATGCCCGCGAAGAGAGCCGCCGATTTCAACGCCAGCCTGATGTTCATCCCCAGCGCCTTCCTCTCTTTCCATGCGGCGGCGAGCAGCACCAGCACGAGGATGAACGCCACTTCCATGGTGACGAAGGCGAGCGCAGCGACGGCGACCGAGAGGTACCAGTAGCCTCTTCTTCCGGTTTTCAAGGCGCCGCCGAGCAAAACCAGAGAGGTGATGAAGGTGAGGGCGAAAAGCTGGTGGGGCGCGACCTCAGAGGGCTGGACGGAAACATAATGCCAGGAGACGAGCGCGGTGGTGAGCGCGGCGCCGGGCAACTGCATCGATTCGGGAAGGAGCAGAAAGCAGCCGCAGAAGGCGACCAGAAGCGTGAGCAGCGGGAAAACCAGCATCGCTTCGCGGTTGACGCGCTCATTGCGGCCGGCGATGGCGTCAACCGCGTCGAGGTAATAGAACATCAGCGGACCGTGCCAGTGGCGGTAGAAGGAAATGTCGTTGGAATCCCGCAGCCATTCCGACAGCGCGGCCTTCTGGCCGGAAGCGCGGCCGCGGTGAAGGCCCGCGTCGATGAGAGCGGGAATGGGGATTGCGGAGGTCTCGAGCGCGTTGGCGAGGGGACCCCGCTCGGTGGCCACAAGGTAATCGGCCTCATCGTAAAAGTAAGGCTCACCGGTGACGGAATGGCGCGCGAGGACCACGAACCCGGCGAGGAGAATGGCGAGCATCGCCGCGGCTGAAGCCGTTTTCGCGGGTTTCGTCATGGAGTCGCAGAACTCATTTTCGCAGCCGGCGGGGAGTTCCGTCAGCCGCAGCCGGGTCCGAGAGGTATGGCAGGCCACGCACCGGTAGCGGGACTGCATTGAGTTCGCATCGGCATGGCGAATAGCGCGGCTCGCGAGCTTTCGTATCGGCGCGCCACGCTGGCGAGTTTCGTGCAACCCCGGACGTCGGAAGGTTTACCAACCGAGGAGACAAACATGGCAGATCAGGACGAACGGACTGTAGTGGGTGTATTTGACGATTACACGACGGCCCAGAAGGCGGCGCGCGAACTGGAGAACGACGGTATCCCGCGGTCGGCAATCACGGTGGATTCAAACTTCAAGACCGGCGCCGCGGGTTACGGGTCGGGAGACGCCGACATGGCGGACCACCACGAGACACATCACAAGAACTGGTTTGAGCGCCTGTTCTCCAGCGATGACGATGACGACCGCGAGCGCGGGGACTACGAGGAGGCGCTTCGGCGAGGGAGCGCGGTGGTGGCCGTAACCGCTGCGCCGTCACAGGTGGAC
>DAIDJK010000523.1 GCA_027450225.1 Bryobacterales bacterium
GCGGCGGCAGGCGTTTGCAAAGCGCCTTCGAGCGCTGCGAGGCGCGATTCGAGATGGGCGACTCTGCGCTCGAGACCGCCGAAATCGGCTTCTACGCGAGCAGCGAGCCGATTTTCTTCGTTGCCGTTGGGAATTTGCCGATCCCTGCGCCGACGATCTCATCGGCGACCGTGAGGTAGACATCGCCGACGGTTCCGGTGACTCGCGTATGGGAACCTTTGGCGACCTTCGGGCTGCCGCCCGCAACGATCATGGCGAGACCGCTGTTCTTGTGCGGGTTGGCCTCGGCATGTTCGTGGACGTAGATGAGCGTGGTGTGGTCGAAGAGCGTGCCGTCGCCTTCGGGCACGGATTCCAGGCGCGAGACGAGATACGCGAATTCCTCGACGTGCCAGCGGCAGATGTCGCGGAGCACGTGTCCGCCATCAACGCCATCGGCGCCCGAGATTTTGTCCTGCGCGTGGGTGTAATCGTGGTGGCGGGCGGAGGTGTAGCCGAGCCAGGGGAAGCGCGAGATGCTCTGGCACTTGGTGAGCATGTAGGACGCAACGCGGGTCTGGCGCATGGAGAGCGCCTGGACGAGCAGATCCGACTGGAGTTTGGCGATGCGGGGCCAGTCTTTCATGTCGCCATCGAAATCGGGTTGCGGCATGTTGGAGAGATCGCGGCGATATTCGGGCGGCAGGCCGGCGATGGAGCGTTCGAGATCGCGAATGCCGGAGAGATGCTCGTCGAGGCGGGCCTGATCGTCGGACGGAACCATCTTTTTCAGTTCGCTGGCGTCGCCCATGACGGCGTCGAGAATGCTGCGCTTGCGGTTGACCCAGCCTTCTTCCTGCGCTCCGAACAGGCGGTCGAAGAGGCGGTGCGGGATCATTTCGGGCGGCAGGGCGCGCTCATAGCCGGCCCAGCTCATATTGCGCTGCATGCTTTCGCCGAAGGATTCCTGGGCGACGCCGATCTGGAGCGAACGGAAGCGCGAATCGCCACCGATTTTCGAAGCGACGATCTGGTCGATGGAGGGTCCGGAGGGGCCGCGGCCGGTGAAATCGGTACCGGTCATGAGACCGCTCATGGAATTGGTGTGGCCGTTACCTTTGCCGCTGGCGGCGGCATTGTCGACGCCGCTGAGGACGTGAACATCCTTGCGCCAGGCGGCGAGCGGCTGAAGGCAGGGCGTGATGTCGTAATCGGCGCCCTCGTTTTCGGGAATCCAGTAGCGCTCCGGAATGCCGTTGCCGTTGAACCAGAGGACGAAGCGGGTTTCGATGGGCTTCGCGGCGGCGCCGGCGGCGGTCTTTTCGCCCGTGGTGGCTGCGTACGCCGTGCCGGTGGAGTTGAACATGGACACGAGCGGCGGAATTCCGATGGCGATGCGGGCGCCTGCCGCGGTGATGCCTTTGAGCAGGGCGCGGCGGGAGGTTCTAGCGCGGCTGGTAATTACGTGCGACATGTACTGTTGCCTCCTTCGGCTTGCTGGCGCCGCGCACGGCGGCCATGCGGGTGGCGGCCTGTGCGGCGGGCGGGAATTCTCTTGCAACCGTCAGCGAAACCATCAGTTCCCGGAAATGAAACTGCGAGTTGCGGAAATCATCGAGCACCTTCTGGATCACCGGCCGGTCGACCGGCTCTTCCATCCGGCCCGCAGTGTACCGGAAATATTGTTTCACAACGCATTCCTGGCATTGCGGGGTGCGGGCGAGAACGGCGCCGAGTTCGGCGGGCGAGGTGAACTCCGAATTGGGGATGCCGGCAACGACGCCCTGCGTATTCAGCGCCAGCTCGATCTTTTTCGTGGTGAAACGGTGTTTCCCGCTTTCTTCTTCCTCATCGCCGGCATGCATGCCGCGGAAGGTGAGGACGAGCTTGTCGCGACGGGCGCCGACGGCGTCGAACTTCTCGAACCCGAAGCCGATGGGGTCCATCAGGTGATGGCAGTTGGCGCAGGCGGGGTTGGTGGCGTGCTCGGTCATGCGGTCGCGATTGGTCTGCGGATTGGCTTCGGTGACCGGCGGCAGGTTGGTGTTGACGCCGGGCGGGGGATCGGGAACGTGCTGGCAGAGGAACTGTTCCCGGACGAACAGGCCGCGCGCAGTGGGCGAGGAATCGTCGGGCTTTGCGGTGAGAGCGAGGAAAAGCGCCTGGCCGAGAATGCCGGCGCGTTCGGAACCGGGCGGGAACGGGACGCGATCGAAATCCTTTGCCGGCGCGGCGACGCCATAGATGCCGGCGAGCTCCTGATTCACGTGGCCGTAATTGGCGGTGAACAGGGTCATGAAATTGTGATCGTTCCAGACCAGATCGGAGACGAAGGTGAGCGCCTCCTCGGTCATCGCCTGGGCCGTGGAGCGGGTGTAGAGGGGGAATTTGCGGCGATCCTTGCTGGCGGTGGTGAGGCGATCGAAGCGCAGCCACTGGCTGGTGTATTCGTTCAGGGCCTCGCGGGCCTTCGGATCTTCGAGCATGCGGCGGGCGGTCTTCTCAACGCCGCCGGGCGTGGCAAGTTCGCCATGTTCGGCGGCGGCGAAGAGCGCGGCATCCGGCATGGTGTCCCAAAGAGCGTAAGAGAGGCGGCTGGCGCGGGCGTAAGGTTCGAGTTTCGGATCGGGCGTGGTGTCGAGGCGGAAGAGGAAATCGGGGGATTGGAGCATTGCCTCGACAACGAGCTGGGCGCCCTTCAGGAAATCGGGCTCGCGGGCCATCAGGGCTTCGTAGCGCTTCTGTTCGGCGGGGTCGAGCGGATGGCGGAAGGCCTTCAGGCCGAATTCGCGGATGAAGCGGGCGCGGCAGGCCGGTGAGGGCGGGCAGGGGATCAGGTGGTGGGTATCGCCGCCGCGGAAGACGGATTGGGCAAGGTGCTCGGCGGCGGCGCTGTAGCTTTCCACCAGCAGCGGAGAGAGGCTCTGGCCGCGAGTCTGGTCCTTGAAGCCGTTGACGAAATCCTCGGGCGGGAACTGGCTGGCGGGCGAAGTGGTATCGCCGAGAAGATCCCGCACGGTGTGATTGTACTGGCTGTGAGTGAGCCGGCGAAGGTCGGGATCGGCGCTGGTGGCGCCCACGCCGTTGGCCTGCTGTTCACGGAATCTGAGGGCGGCGGAGAGTTCTTCAGGTGAAAGGCGCGTCAGGCGGGCGATCCACTGCTTCAGCGCGGCTTCTTCGGGGCTGCCGGGTTTGATCCGCTGGCCGCCCGCGTGAGGAATGCGGTTGGTGGGCTTGCGGAACAGGAGCGAGTTATCAGGATTCGACTTGTCGACCAGGATCGCGAGCGATTTGCCAAAGGCGTCAATGGCCGCGGGCGAGGCGTCGGCGTCCGGGAAGTGCAGGCGCGTGGCGGAGGCGACGCCGTCGATGTTGTGGCAGTTGCGACAGCCGGCCTTTTCGAGGACGGGGTAGAGGGTGGTACGGAAATCGGGCTCCTGCGCGGCCGGCGCTGCTGTTGCCGCGACGGCGGATGCGATGCCGATCAGTAAGAGGATTCTCCGCAAAGGCTGAACCAGTTCCTTTTGAGTAGAATATCGTGTTATGCGCCGTGTTACCGCATCGATTTTACTTGCCGCCGTGTTCGGCTGCGGGCTGGCGTACGCGGCGGGCGAACGCGAACTGGCCGAATGGGTCATCCGGTGGGAAGGTACGGTTTCGATCGAGGGCCGGACGGCGCCGATTACGGATGTCGATCAGATTCCGGCGGGCGATTTCAAGATCCGGGCAATCGATCTGACCGCGGCGGTGATGCATCCCGAGGAACTGAAGCGGCTGGCGGGCCTGCCGGATCTGCGGGAGCTGTATCTGCCGGGGCCGATCTGGAGTCCGGGCGGCGGGAAAGAAGACCGAACGGGCGTCTTCGAGGCGTTTTCGACGCTGACGGGCGTGGAGCGGCTGGCGTTCGGCTGGCATTATGACGCGCGGATCGATATCGGGGACGACGATATCAGGAAGCTGTTTACGTGGACCGGGCTGAAAGAGCTGCGGTGCGCGCAATGCAAGCTTTCGCAACTGAATCTGTCGCCATTCACGAAGCTGGAAGACCTGGACCTGAGTTTCAATCCGTTCACCGATAAGGGCATGGAAGGGCTGGCCGGGCTGAAGAATCTGAAACGGCTGTATCTGCGGGATTCGCTGGTCACCGATGACGGGCTGAAGTATCTGAGCGGGCTGACGAAGCTCGAGGAACTGGATCTCTCGGGAGCGCGGGTGACGGATAAGGGATTACTTTATCTTGCCGGGCTGAAGTCAATGAAAAGACTGAATTTGCTTGGCGCGGAAGTGACCGATGCGTCGATTGGCGCGCTGGCGGGAATGCCGCATTTGGAATCCGTGGTTTTGTACCGGACGGAGATCACGAATGCGGGGCTGGCGAAGCTGCAGGCGCTCAAAGGGCTGAGCGATGTGGACCTGCGATACAGCCGGGTGACGCCGAACGGGGTGGCGTCATTGCGGGCCGCGCTGCCGGAAGTGCGGGTGCGGTTCGACGGTGGAGCGTCGCAGAAGCCAATGGCGGCCGGGGCGGTGAAGCCGGCCGGAACGTCGGAGACGGCAATTGCGGCGTGGGTGAAGGCGCTCGGCGGGAAAACGGAACTTGCCGGGGGGCACGTGGTGAGCGTTGACCTGACGGCCACGCCTGTGAGCGACGAGCAGTTGCGATATCTGGCGCCGCTTGCGGGATTGCGGCGGCTGAGCCTGGCGACGATGCAGGTGGGAGATCTCGGGTTGGCGGCCGTGAAGCAGATGGCGGCGCTCGAAGATCTGGACCTGAGCAATGCGACGGTTTCCGATGCGGGGATCGCGCAACTGGGGTCGCTGAGCCACTTGAAGACGCTGCGGATCGAAGGAACGCTGGTGAAAGGGCCGGGGCTGGCGGCGCTGGCGAATCTGAAGGATCTGACCGAACTCGATCTGGCGAATACACAGGTGAACGACGGAACGGTGGGTGTGGTGGCGGCGATGACCGGTCTGAAGAAACTGCGGCTGGCGTATCTGGATATCGGCAATGCCGGGGTGGCGAAACTGGCGCCGCTGACCAGCCTGGAGACGCTGGACCTGACGAGCACGGACGCCGGCGATGCCGCGATGCGGACGCTGGCGGGAATCGCGGGGCTGAAACAGATTTATCTGAATCACACGAAAGTGACGGACGACGGGCTCGCGGCGCTGAAGCCGCTCGGGACGCTGGAAAGGATCGAACTGCTGCGCACGCACACGACGGATGCGGGCGCGGCGTCGCTGGCGCAGATGAAGGCGCTGGCGGTGGTGCGGCTGGATTACACGCTGGTGGACGACAAGGGAATCGACGCGCTGAAGGCGCTGCCTCAGCTGCGGAATCTGAGTCTGGCTTCGACGGGCGTAGACGACCAGGGGGTGGATTCGCTGAAACAGATGTCGAAACTGGAGCGGCTGAATCTTTATCACACTCTGGTGACCGAAAAAGCGTTCGAGGGCTTGAGATCGGCGCTGCCGGCGTGCAGGATCGTTTTCGATCGGGATTCGGCGCTGCCGAACCGGAGGGTGAAATCGTGAAGATGCGGCTCCTGATGTCGCTGGTTGCGTTGCCCCTGTTCGGCGCCAGCGTGACGCCGGCGGGAACGCAATGGATCGAGGATCTGGGCGGTTCCGTGACGCGGAATGCGCAGGGCGCCGTCACCGGAGTGAACCTGCGCGGGACGTGGGTGGCGGATGCGGACCTGCGGAAGCTGAACGAACTGCCGGAACTCACGACGCTCGATTTGTCGCTGACGCATATCACCGACCAGGGAATGCAGGAGCTGAAAAGCCTGCCGCGGGTGGAAGATCTGAATCTCTATTTCGCCGAATACGTGACCGACGAGGGGATTGCGGCCATCAAGGGATGGAAGCACCTGAAGCGGCTGAACCTGCATGGGACGAAGGTCGGGGACACGGGCCTCGAACACATTGCGGCCATCACGACGCTCGAATCGCTGAATGTGGGATCGACGCTGATGACCGACGTGGGGCTCGAGCGGCTGACGACGCTGGTGAATCTGAAGCGGCTGACCATGGGAGGCAACGAACTGGGCGACGCGGGGCTGCAGGCGCTGCGGGAGATGCCGGGGCTCGAGTATCTGGACCTGAGCGGACGGCAGGGCACGGACAAGAACGTCTGGACGATCGCGATGTCGAACACCGGGCTCGATGCGGTGTTGACGCTGAAGAATCTGCGCGAGCTGCGGTTTATGTGCACGTCGATCGGCGTGGGTATCGAGGGCGCGAAGTTTGGCGAAGTGAGCATGCTGGCGGTGACGCCGGAGTGGCTGGGAAAGATCGAAGCGCTTCCGAAGCTCGAGAAGCTGAAACTGCAGGGGTGCGGGCGGATTTCGGACAGCGATGTGCCGGCGCTGAAATCGATGGCGGCGCTGCGTGAGGTGGACCTGCGGGGCACTGCGGTGACCGAGGCAGGCGCGGAGGCGCTGAAGAGAGCCCGGCCGGGGATGGTCGTATACATCGGACCATGGGAAGCGAAATCGGCGAACTATAGAAATAATTAAGATAGTGGTTTAATCTGAGCAAGGCCCCATGCGGACCATTCCTCGCCACCAGTGCATGATCTATCAGGGCAGTGCTGCGACGACCCTCCCGGGGCTGGCGGCGACGCTTGCCGAAAAGCTGATGGCGAAGAAGCGCTGCCTGTTCCTGAACAGCCCGCCCGTGATCGGCTGGATGCAGAAGTGCCTCGCGGGGGCGGGCGTAGATGTGCCAGGGGAAACCGCGAAGGGCGCGCTGGTACTTTCATCCGATCAGGGGCATCTGAGCGGCGGGCGCTTCGACACAGACAGGATGCTGTCGCTGCTGGGCGAGATGGTGGATACGGCGCGAGCGGATGGATTTGCGGGATTGTGGGCGGCCGGCGATATGACGTGGGAGTTCGGGGCGGAGCGCGATTTCGACAAACTCCTCGATTATGAGCAGAAGCTGGAACGGCTGTTCGCGAGGAAGCCGGGAGTGGAGGGAATTTGCCTCTACCACGTGGATACGGTGCCCGCGGGGGCGATTCAGAGCGCACTGCAGACGCATCGCGCGGTTTATATCAATGAAACTCTCTCGCGGGTCAGCCCCTGGTACGTGGACCCGTTTTGCGGCGGACTGGCCCCGGACATTCCCGACGCCGAGGTCGGGCGGATGCTGGCGCGGGATTCCGGCGCGGGAATCTAATCGGGGACAACAAATTCTCAGATCCGCTCTGGCGCGGCATTCATCTGTTAAAACGGATATCGTTATAACAGATGGCTCTCACGAAGGGTTCGGAAGAGGAAGCGGCGTTTCTGGAGATTCTCCGGACCGCGAGCGTGCTGAGTCAGGGGCCGGAGCAGGTGATCCGGGGCGAAAAGCTGACTACCAACCAGTACAACGTGCTGCGGATTCTGCGGGGCTCGCCGGAAGGACTTTCCTGCGGGGAGATCGCGGAGCGGATGATCACGCGCGATCCTGACATCACGCGGTTGCTCGACCGCCTGGAGAAGCGGCAGCTGATCGCCCGATGGCGCGAGGAGAAGGACCGCCGGACTGTCATGGCGCGGATTACGCCGGAGGGACTGGATCTTCTGGGCCGGCTGGATGTCCCGGTACAAACCGCTCATCGGCGGCAACTGGGGCATTTGGGAAGAGAGAAGTTGAAGATTTTAAGAGAGTTACTGGCGGAGTGCCGCGCGCCAGGCGGCTGATTCCTGGCTGGCGCAGCATTTGTTGCAACGAATATCGGTCTAACGAATCTAAGACGTCTGAAAGGAGAAATTCCAATGAGTACAGCAGCAGAAGTGGAAACGAAGACGAGCACCTGGACCATCGACCCGGCGCATTCGGTGGCGGAGTTCAAGGTGAAGCACATGATGATTTCCAACGTGAAGGGGCGGTTCACCCGAATCTCCGGCACGCTGGTTCTCGATGAGCAGCAGCCCGCCAATTCGCGGGTAGAGGCGCAAATCGAAGCCGCCTCGATATCGACGGGCGACGAGCAGCGCGACGGGCATCTGAAGAGCGCGGACTTCTTCGATGCGGAAAAGTACCCGGCGCTCTCGTTCAAATCCACGTCAGTGAAGCCGGAAGGCGACGGCGAGGCGAAGGTGACGGGTGAACTCACCATTCATGGCGTCACGCGGCCGGTCACATTCAACGTGGAAGGGCCGACCGCGCCGGCGAAGGACACGTGGGGCAATACGCGCGTGGGCGTGGCAGCCACGACGAAGATCAACCGCAAGGATTTCGGGCTCACGTGGAACGCGGCGCTCGAAACCGGTGGGATTCTGGTGGGCGATGAAGTTACCATCTCGCTCGAAGCGCAGTTCATCCGGCAGTAAGCAGGTTCGGTGATTGGGGGGGACAGGCGAAACGCCTGTCCCGGGAACAGGACGAGGTCAAAAAGATGTCATTAAGACCGATAAAGCAAGTGATTCAAACGAAGCCAACGATCGAAGGCGCAGGGGTGCGGCTCGAGCGGGCATTCGGGTTTGGCAAAACGAAGGAATTCGATCCGTTTCTGCTGCTGGACGATTTCCGGAACGATAATCCGAGGGATTATCTGGCGGGATTCCCGTGGCATCCGCACCGGGGAATCGAGACGATTACGTACGTACTGGCGGGAACGGTGGAGCACGGCGACAGTCTCGGGAACAAGGGGAAGATGACGGCCGGGGATGTGCAGTGGATGACGGCGGGCAGCGGGATACTGCATCAGGAGATGCCGAAGGGCGACGAGGCCGGCCGCATGCACGGGTTCCAGCTGTGGGCGAATCTGCCGTCGGCGCTGAAGATGACCGCGCCACGCTACCAGGATATTCCGTCGAGCGCGATTCCGGAAGTGACGGAAGACGATGGCGCGAAGGCGCGGATCATCTGCGGCGAATTCTGGGGGAAACGCGGGCCGGTGGAAGGCGTGGCGGCGGATCCCGCTTACGTCGATATTTCCGTACCGCCGCTGCAGCGGAAGCGGATCAAAGTGGATGTAACGCGGAATGCATTTGCGTACATCTTCGCGGGGTCTGGAACGTTTCGGGACGCGTCGTCACCGAGGGCGGTGCTGACCGAACAGGCGGGCGATCCGTCGGCGACCGATCCGGTGTACGACGTCAGGAATCACTCGCTCGTGCTGTTCGATCGCGGCGACGAGATCACGGTGCAGGCGGGGCCGGAAGGCATTCGCTTCCTGCTGGTATCGGGCAAGCCGCTCGAGGAACCGGTGGCGTGGTACGGGCCGATCGTGATGAACACGCAGCAGCAACTTCGCGAGGCAGTGGATGAACTCGAGAACGGAACGTTCATAAAGCACGGGTGAAGATTGCACGGGCGCGGAGCCTGTGCCAACCTCGAAGCGTGGGCTACCAGTCCGGGTTCGGGAACGAATTCGCGACCGAGGCGGTGAAGGGCGCGCTGCCGCAAGGGCAGAATTCACCGCAGAAACATCCTCTGGGACTGTATACGGAACAGTTCAGCGGAACCAGTTTCACGGCGCCGCGCGCGAGGAACCGGCGGACGTGGACGTATCGGATACGGCCGTCGGTAACGCACAAACCGTTCGAACCGATGGGACCGGGCGGGCTGCTGCGGAGCGGACCGTTCGACGAAGTTCCGGTAACGCCGAACCAGCTGCGATGGAATCCGCTGCCGATTCCGGAACAGCCGGCGGATTTCGTGGACGGAATAGTGACGATGGGTGGGAATGGCGACCCGGCTTCCGGAAGCGGGGTCGCCATTCACGTTTATGCGGCCAACCGGTCGATGGAAGGCCGCTTTTTTTATGACGCGGACGGCGAACTGCTGATCGTGCCCCAGGAAGGCGCGATGCGGTTTTGCACGGAGCTGGGAGTGGTGGAGGCGGCGCCGGGCGAGATCTGCGTGATTCCGAGAGGGCTGAAGTTTCGGGCGGAGCTGGCTGAAGGGCGCGCGCGAGGTTACATCTGCGAGAACTACGGGCTGCATTTCCGGCTGCCGGAGCTGGGTCCGATCGGCGCAAACGGGCTGGCGAATCCGAGAGACTTCCTCACGCCGGAGGCTGCGTTCGAGGATGTGGACGGGGAGTTCACGATTGTGGCGAAGTTCCAGGGACGGCTGTGGCGGGCGGCGATCGACCATTCCCCGCTCGATGTTGTCGCCTGGCACGGCAATTACGTTCCGTACAAGTACGACCTGGCGCGATTCAATACGATCAATACGGTTTCTTTCGACCATCCCGATCCTTCGATTTACACGGTGCTGACGTCGCCTTCAGGGGTAGACGGTATCGCGAACGTGGATTTCGCGATCTTTCCTCCGCGTTGGCTGGTGGCG
>DAIDJK010000524.1 GCA_027450225.1 Bryobacterales bacterium
GTCCAGCCGCCCACCCCGGCCCGCATACCGAACTCGCCGCCCGCCCCGCCGGTCGTGCAACGCAAGCCGCCCGCAACTCACGCCGCTCCTCCTCCCAAAGCTGGAGTAGTTCAACGCAAGCCCCCGCTGGAAGGGGCGCCCAACAATCTTGGATGGAATCCGGGCGGAAGCCAAAGCGAAATCTATAACCGGGCCCCGCGCCTCGGCATTTCAGGATTCAACACCACCTTCCGCGACAAAGCCATCGAAGCGTGGAAGGGCCAGAAATTGATCGTCGAGCAGAAGCTCACCCAAACCGATGCCATTCTTCTGGCGCGCGTCCAGTCCACTACCACCAGTGAGCCGATGTGGGTGCCACTTGCGGGTACCGGAGTCGATCACCGCAGGTCGGTTGACGAAATGAAAGACGATTTGTATAAGGTAGCCGCGCAGATCGAAAAGGAGATCAAGGCCGGAACTTTCAACCGCAACGCCGACTGGCGCACCGCCTATTACAGTCTCTTTCGCTTTGGAGGCTATGGCGGCAGCTATCAGCACATACCGTGGGGGATGCAGGATCGCTCGTGGACGGGAGTTGTGAAGGACATTGGCGATCGTTATAAAGTCTTCCCCACTACCCATGGCGCGGCGGCTTATTACCACGATTTCGACAACCTCGAGCCGATGATGTCTCGCGAAAACTCGTCGAAAGGATCAGGCGGATCGGGAGCCACCGTACTTCCCTCCGATTCGCGGCTCGCGGTGGAACACGCCGTGGCGAAGCTCTATCAGGACATTATGCTCGTTGTAGCCCAGAACTGGGGCGTTTCAACGCTCAACAAGGATTACGTGAACGGCATCGTGCACAACCTGAAGCAACTGACCGCCTTTTTCGAAGGCGTCGTCAAACAGGACGTCATGGCCACGCCTCAGGTCAGCAATTCCGGATTCGACTACCAGTCTCCGGTAAGATTCACCTGATCGCCGGGTGAGCTGCAGCAAAATCACCGCATTCGCAGTTTTCTTTGCTGAATCGTTCGAGTAACTTACAAGGCCCAGCCCGGGCCTGCTTCCCTGCCCTTGTTGTACTCTCCGGTCAGCGGTTCTTCTCCTGGCCAGGAGACCTGATGACGCAATCTGGACTTTCGCCGGTTCACTCCGGCGGAGGCATGAAAATCGATTTTCGTCGCATTCGATCCGGGTGACAGCCGGTTTTGAATTCCAGCTTTATTTCTAATGGAAATCCGGCAGCCGGCCGGTTCGCACGGCGCGAAGTAGAGGTCCTGGCGGGCCCTCGAAAGCGCCTTGAACCAGCCGGCGCCGGAACTTCTGAATCACCGAACGAACTATCGGCCGATCTCACAGCCGAAGTGTGTCCGTGCTCCCTTTCCTGGCATTCCGCTATCCTGCAACCTCGTGATTCGGCTCACCCGCCACGTTCGGTCACCGTTGACCCCGCTGCACACCCGCGTTACACCACACGATATGGCGCCTCGAACAATCCTGACCCTGCTGTTGCTCTCCTCCACAATCGCGATCCATGGCGAGCCGCTGAAGATTTCGGTGCTTTCGGTGGAAACGTCGGTCACCGCTACGGCCGCCGTCTCAGGCGTCAATTGCAGCCAGTCCGGCGCATCTTCCGTCTCCATCGATTGCGGCGTGGCCGCGAATGACGCCCCACACGTTCTTAGCTCCGCATCGGCCCAGGCGGGCTCGCTCGCCGCCGCCGGGTCTCTCGCCGGTCCGCTTCCGTTGACGCCGTTCATGCAGAGCGCCACTGCGAGTTTCAGCGAAAACGTGCTCGTCACAGGAGCCGCTGGCGCCGGCTATCTCGGGTTCGTCATATTCCCAATCGGCTTTCCGGATACGGGCAGCATCAGTGTTTCCGTGAATGGGCAGTCTTTCAGCCGCTCGTTCCGTAATTATGCGCCGATATACATGGATGGCCTCTCGCAGTTTCAGTTCGGCGCGCCATTCGACTTCAGCGAGAGCATCACGGAGACGATGGATAAACTTCCGCCTCCCTACCCGGAGCCGCCGGACAACTTTCTCACGATTACCCCCGCGCTCCTCGCCTACCAGATCTTCGATCGCGCCCCGGCCTACTGCGGGCCGCCACCCGTAGGCGAACCACCCCGAACGCCTCTTAACGGCCCCTGCTCCGGCGCTTCACTGGCATATGAAGGCTCCCTGCTCGCGCCCGAGCCCTCGACCTTATCGCTGATGCTGATCGCCGCGCTCGTCGTGTCCTGGATATCGCGCCGGAGACGAACCGCGGTTCGCGCTACTCCCCCAGATACTTCTTCAAATCCGGATGCAGCAGCGTTTTGATCTCCGGCTTGTCCAGATCGGCTTTCGTGATCACCACCGCGCTCAAGTCGATTCGCTTCGCCGGCGTCTTCCCGTTCAGCTTGTCCGTCACGGCTTTCACCGCTTCATACCCGATCCTGAACGGGTCCTGCGCCACCAGCGCGTCGATAACGCCCTGCTGCAGATCGTCCACCAGTCCTTCGCTCGAATCGAAGGCCACCAGTTTCAGCTTGCCCGCAAGGCCGTGCGCCTTCAGCGCCTGCGCCGCCCCCACCGAGCTCGGCTCTGAGGAAGCGAACATTCCATCCAGCGCCGGATGCGCCGTGATGATGTTCTCCGCCGCCGACATGCCTTTCGCCCGGTCGGACATGCTGTATTGCTCGGCCACGATCTTCACCGCCGGAAACTCTTTCTGCAGCGCGTCCGTGAAGCCCCGTTCCCGGTCCATCGTCGAAGCGCTGCCCGGCGCGTTCTTGATCATCGCCACCGTGCCCTTGCCTCCGATCAGCGCGGCCAGCTTCCGCGCCGCCATCTGTCCGCCTTCGTAATTGTTGGTGGCGACGAACGAAACATACTTGTCCGTATCCACGCCCGAATCGAAAATCACCACCGGCACGTTCTCGCGCGCCGCCCGTTCGAGCGACCCGTCGAGCGTCGTCCGGTCGGAAGCCGCCACCACGATGCCGCTCACGTGCCGGTTCATCATCGAATCGAAGATCTCGAGCTGCCGCGCGTAATCCGTTTCGTTCGGCGGACCGTCCCAGTCGATTTCTTCCTTGAACTCCCGGCCCGCCGCCACCGCTCCGGCATGGACGGATTGCCAGAACACATGCGCCGTCCCTTTCGGAATCACCGCGATGCGCCGCACGCCGCTGCGATTGCAACCGAACAAAGCCAGCGCAAAAACCGCCGCGACAAAACAAAGCCGATTGGCCCGCCCGAGCCCACAGGCGTCCACTCGGGACGCCGTTGTGCGCGGTATAAATTTAGACCGCACACCAGCCGCCATCGATCAGAATGTCGGTTCCCGTGATGAATCCCGCTTCGTCACTGCACAGAAACGCCGCCAGCGCGCCCACTTCCTCCAGCTTCCCCCAGCGCCCCACCGGAATCTTCGCAATGAACTGCGCATTCAGCTCCGGATTCTGCAGAATCGGCGTGTTCATTTCCGTCGCGAACGGCCCCGGGCTGATCCCGTTCACCGTAATGCCTTCCGTCGCCACTTCGAGCGCCAGCGACTTGGTCAGCCCCAGCAGCGCCGCTTTCGTCGACGAGTACGCCGTCCGCTGCGGCATCGACACATGCGCCATGATCGACGTCATATTAATGATCCGCCCGTATCCGGTGCCCTTCATGTGCGGCACGAACGCCCGGCACATCAGGAACACGCTCGTCAGGTTCGTATCCTGCACGCTGCGCCATTCTTCGAGCGTGAAATCGGTGATGTTCTTCCGCAGGTTCATCCCCGCGTTGTTGATCAGGATCTGGACTTTCCCGAGCGCGCCGGAAATCTCTTTCTCGATCCGCGCCACCTGATCTTCGTTCGTGATATCCCCAACGAAAACGTCCGCCTGCCCGCCGGCGCCTGTGATTTCCCGCGCCACGGATTCGAGCTTCTCGCGATCCCGCGAAACCAGCGCCACGCGCGCGCCGTTGTTCGCCAGCGCCATCGCCATGGAACGTCCCAATCCCTTGCTGGCGCCCGTGATGAGCGCATTACGACCTTTCAGACCTGTATTGTTCATTAGTTGTACCGGAAAGCGGCATTGTATCGCGGCGCCATAGTTGATGATTGAGGTTGAGGCTTTTCATGAAAGCTGCCTTCGCTCTCTTCCTCTGCGCTGTCGCCGCATTCGCGGATTTCGAATACCGCTCCACGGTTCGCGCGGGAGCCACGCCGCAACTCACCACCGTCGCTCTGCATGGCGGGCGCATGTTGCGGAAAGGCGTCAACCATATCGAGATCATCGATGTGGACAAGCGCACCCTCACCACCCTCGACACGCGCAACCGTACGTGGTCCACTATGACGTTCGATCAATTCCGTCAGGCGCTCGCCGCGGCGGCGGCCGCTCCGGCGCAGCAGCCAGACGTCAACGTCAGCGCAGGCATTCGCTCCACCGGCCAGACCCGCACCATCGACGGCTATGCCACGAAAGAGTCCGTGGTCACCATGTCCACCACCGGCCTGGCTTTTGAGATGCACCTCTGGATCGCGCCCGAAGTCCCCGGCTATTCCGAAGTTCGCGATTTCTACCGCCGGTTGTCGAAGGATTTCGACTGGCTTCCGAGCACCGCCGCCATTCGCGACCGCAGCGGCATCGCCCGTCTGGCCGGCAGGCTGCTTTCGCAAAGCAGTCTGCTCGAAGGCACGCCGATCGAAACCGATATCACCATCCGTCCCGACGCCGCCGGGAACAGCGCGCCTCCGCTGCAACTCACCATCGAGAATTCCGGTTTCTCCGCCGCGCCCGCCGATCCGGCGCTCTTCGAAATCCCGTCCGGCTTCACCCAGGCCGCGGTTCGCTGACTCACGGCGCCGCAGGGCGCCGTGCTTCTCCCGTGCGGCTTTGCATGCTGGCTGTCCGTCTGCTTCGTATTCGGTGACCAGTCATGGGCGCCGTTTTCCGGGCAGTGTTCGGTTATTGTTTTCTCGTTTTCATGATGCGCATCGCCGGCCGCCGCCCCGGCAAGCAGATCACGCCTTTCGAGTTCGTCATGATCTTCTTCATGGGCGGCATCACGCTCACGTCGATGGTTGCCGACGACCAGTCCTTCGTGAATGCCGCCAGCCAGATCCTCGCCGTCGCTCTTGCTCATTACGGCATCACCGTCGCGAAACTTCGCTGGCCGGCTTTCGGCCGCCTGGTCGACGGCACGCCGCTCGTTCTCTACGATCACGGCCACTGGCGCGCCGAAGCGATGGAGAGTTTCCGTCTCACCCCGGACGATGTGCTCGCCATGGTTCGCGATCAGGGCCTCGAGCGTCTCGATGAGATCGATTACGCCATTCTCGAGCGCAACGGCGAAATCAGCATTCAGCCCCAAAAGAGTTAACTCCGTGCCCGTATCTTCTCCCACTCATCCCGTTGAAGACTCCGTCTCGAAGGTCAATGATGAACTTGCCGTCGGCTCGGACCTGAAATTCCAGCAGCGCTGGTGGAAGTTCGAGCGCATCATCTGGACCATCTTCACCATCTTTATCGCGCTCAACATCGCCGGCCTGTTCGGGCGCGGCCCGCTCGCCAAAGCGCGTATGCGCGCCGCCGATGGATCGATCGACGTGCATTACGAACGCATCGAGCGCCACCAGAGTCCGTCGGTTCTCAGCGTTCAGTTCGGGCCGAATGCGATTCATGACGGCAAAGTTCAGCTCTGGGTCAGTGAAAGTCTCATCAGGACTCTCGGCAATCAGCGGATCGCGCCGCAGCCCGAAACGTCCGCCCTCGACCGCGGCGGCATCCTTTATACTTTCCCGGCCACCACGCCTCCCGTCTCGGTCGAATTCGCATTGCAGCCCGCATCATCGGGTACGGCGAACATCGCGCTGGGAGTTCCCGGCATGCGGCGCGTTTCCGCCAAAGTTTTCGTCATGCCCTGAGCGCGCGCCATGTATACCGTTCTCCACGCCATCGGCGGGTATTTCCTGCTTCTGGTTACTCTTCGCGTGCTGCGGCGGCGCCCCGGCGCGCAGATGACGCCGTTTGAATTCGTGCTCGTCTTTCTGATGGGCGGCATCATCATCCTCACCACCATGGATCACGATCATTCCGAGACGAATGCCGTGATGGGCGTCATCACCATCGGCCTGATGCACCGCATCGTCGCTTATCTGCGGGAGCGTTTCGAACTCGCCCGCTCTCTGATTGACGGCAAACCCCTCGTTCTGGTGCAGGACGACAAATGGCAGGACCTCGCCATGCGCGGCGCCGCCGTCACCGATGACGACGTGATGGCCTCCGCACGCACCAAAGGAATACGCACGCTCGACCGCATCAAGTACGCCGTGCTCGAACGCAATGGCGCAATCAGCATCATCAAGAAAAAACAGTGAGCGACGAAAACCAGAACAACGTCATCGAAACCGATATTCCGGCGCGGCTCGATCGCCTGCCCTGGAGTTCCTGGCACCTGAAGATCGTGACCGCGCTCGGCGCTTCCTGGCTGCTCGACGGCCTTCAGGTGACGCTCGCCGGATCGCTCGCGGGAATCCTCGAAAACAAACAGGCCCTCGGACTCTCCGATGCCCAGGTCTCGGCCGGCGGCTCGACTTATCTGGCCGGCGCGGTCGTGGGTGCGCTCGGCTTCGGCTATCTCACGGACCGCATCGGCCGTCGCAAACTCTTCCTGCTCACGCTGCTCGTCTATTCGAGCGCGACGCTGCTCACCGCCATCTCCTGGAACTTCTTCAGCTTCGCGATCTTTCGCTTCATCACCGGTCTCGGCATCGGCGGTGAATACGCCGCCATCAATTCCGCGGTGGACGAACTTATTCCCGGCAGCGTCCGGGGCACTGTGGATCTGGCCGTGAACGCCACCTTCTGGATGGGCGCAACCGTGGGCACGCTCGCCTCGCTGGCGCTGCTGGATGGCGGATTTCTGCCTCCGAATATCGGCTGGCGCGTGGCCTTCGGGTCCGCCGCCATCCTCGCCCTGGGCGTTCTCTTCCTGCGCTTATCGGTTCCGGAAAGCCCGCGCTGGCTCATGTTGCGCGGGCGCGAAGATCAGGCAGGCAAGGTAGTGGACGCCATCGAAAAGGATGTTCAGAAGAAGAAGGGCGATCTGCCGCCACCCCAGGGCAACAAACTGAAACTGACCGTTCGCGATCATACCCCACTGCATGACATCTACAGGAGTATGTGGATCGACAACCGCAAGCGGTCGCTGCTTGCGATGGCGCTGATGGTTGGCCAGGCCTTCTTCTACAACTCGGTCTTCTTCACCTACGGGCTGGTGCTGGACAAGTTCTTCCACGTGGGCGCGCGCAAGCTGCCCATTCACCTGCTGCCGTTCGCGCTCGGTAACTTTTTCGGACCTGTAATCTTCGGCAAGCTGTTCGATTCCATCGGCCGCAAACCGATGATCACCGCTACTTTCGGAGTCTCAGGGATTCTGCTCGGCATAACGGTGATCCCATTCATCGCGGGTCTGCTCGACCCGTTCTGGCTGGATGCCTGCTTCACGGTCATCTTCTTTATTGCGTCATCGGCGGCAAGCGCGGCCTATCTTACGGTAAGTGAAATCTTCCCGCTCGAAATCCGCGCGCTGGCCATCGCGGTCTTTTATGCCATCGGTACTTTGATCGGTGGAGTCGCGGCGCCGATCCTGTTCGGCGTTCTCATCGCGAGCGGATCGCGGACAAACGTCGGCCTGGGATATCTTGCGGCGGCTGTGCTGATGACGGGCGCGGCGCTTTGTGAATGGCGGATCGGCGTGGAAGCGGCGGGCAAGCCGCTCGAATCCGTATCGCAGCCTATACAAAGCCGCGCATAGCCGGGGACTGGAGCAGAAAAAGAAAGCCCGGGGGTTAGCCCGGGCTATAGATGGAGGCAGAGGACGGCAGCGACGGGCGCTGCGCAGCCGGGGAGGGGACAGGTGAGGCTGCTTCGGTGTTTGTTGGTCGAGGGAGCCGAACGTCCTCCATGCACGTAATCATGACATCCGGCGAAAAAACTCACCATACTGCCGTCACTGGATTCTTCGGGGTGATACTGCCTGAACGTTTCAAGCCGCCACGAGCGGATCGATCAGCTTTTTCTCCACGAAGCTGAGCACTTCTCCGGCATTCGCAGCCCCGTCCATTGGCAGTTTCAGAACCCCGGCGGGCGTGAACTGCGCTCCACGCGTGGAACTGACCAGCGCCATCAGTTTCTCGCCGTCCACGCGGGTCTGCTCATGGAATTTCACGTTGAGAATCGAGTGCCGGCGGTCAATCGCCTCAATCCCGATCTTCTCGGCGGCCGTTTTCAGAGCCGAGTACCGCAGCAACTGCCGTACCTCCTCTGGTACCGGCCCATAGCGATCCTCGAGTTCCTGCTCGACGGCTTTGATCTGCTCCGGCCCCGCCGCCTGCGCGATCCGCTTGTAAGCGCGGAGGCGCTGGTTTTCGTCCGTTATGTAAGTGGCCGGGATGCGCAGATCGAGACCCAGGTTGAGCGCCGAGTGAATTTCAGGCGCCACTTCCTCGCCGCGCAGTTCGCGCACGGTCTCTTCGAGCATCCTTATGTACATGTCGAAACCGATCGCGTTGATGTGGCCGTGCTGCTCGCCGCCCAGCAGATTGCCCGCGCCGCGCAGCTCCAGATCGAGCGCGGCGATTTTGAATCCCGCCCCCAGATCGCTGAACTCCTTGAGCGCGGCCAGCCGCTTGCGCGCGATTTCGGTGAGCTCGGTATCGGGCTCCACCATCAGGTAACAGTAAGCGCGGCGATTGGAGCGCCCGACGCGGCCGCGCAATTGATAGAGCTCGGAAAGGCCGTAGCGCTCGGCCTTTTCGATGATGATGGTGTTGGCGAGCGGGATATCGAGGCCGTTTTCGACGATCGTAGTCGAGACGAAGACGTCGAACTCGTGCCGCATGAACTGCAGCATCACTTTTTCCAGCTCCGCTTCCGGCATCTGGCCGTGGCCGACGCCGATACGGATCTGCGGGAACATCTCCTGCACCATGGCCGCGCGATGCCAGATGGAATCGATGCGGTTGTGCACGAAGTAAACCTGGCCGCCACGCGCCAGCTCCATCTCCACGGCGGAGCGGACCAGGTCCGGATGGAACGGCGCGACCACGGTGTGAATGGCGAGGCGGTCCTTGGGCGGCGTTTCGATGACGGACATGTCCCGAAGGCCGAGCAGCGACATGTGCAGGGTGCGTGGAATGGGCGTGGCGCTCATCGTCACCACGTCCACGCTCTTGCGGAGTTCCTTCAGCCGCTCCTTGTGTTTCACTCCGAAGCGCTGCTCTTCATCGATGATGACGAGGCCGAGGTCTTTCCATTCGACATCCTTCGAAAACAGCCGGTGCGTGCCGATCGCGATATCGACTTTGCCGGCGGCGACATCGTCGATCGCGGCTTTCAGTTCCTTCGGGATGCGGAAACGGCTGAGCATCTCGATGCGGGCGGGAAAGGCTTCGAAGCGTTTGCGGAACGTCTGATAGTGCTGGAAACAGAGCACGGTGGTGGGCGCGAGCACGGCCACCTGCTTGCCATCGCCCAGCGCTTTGAACGCGGCGCGCATCACCACTTCGGTTTTGCCGTAACCGACATCGCCGCACAGCAGGCGGTCCATCGGCTGCGGGCTTTCCATGTCGCGCTTGATATCGGCGATGGCGGTGATCTGGTCTTTGGTTTCGGTGTATTCGAAGGCGTCTTCGAATTCCCGCTGCCAGTTGCTGTCGGCGGAGAAGGAGAAACCTTTCGCGAGGCGGCGTGAGGCGTAGAGCTTCAACAGCTCCTCGGCCATGTCGCGCATGCGGGCTTTGATGCGCGTTTTGGTGCGGGTCCATGTGCCGCCGCCCATCTTGTCGAGGGCGGGCTTCGATTCGCCTTCGCCGCGAAAGCGCTGCACCAGATCCATGCGCGCGAGCGGCACATAAAGCTTGTTGCCGCCCGAGTACTCGATGAGCATGTAATCGCCCTTGGCGTCGCCCTGCGCAATTTCGCGAAGCCCGAGGAACTGGCCGACGCCGTGCTCCACGTGCACGACGTAATCGCCCGGCTTGAGATCGAACTGATCGGCGGAAAACGTGGCCAGATGCGACTTGCCCGGACGGCCGACCGATTCCGGGGCATCGAACAGATCTTCGGAGCCGAACAGCGCGAGATGCGAATCCGGGAAGACGACGCCGCGGCTGACCTCGCCGCGAATGAGCGCCACCGCGGACGGCCCCGGAGCGCGCATGCGAGCCTGCAGATGTTCGGGCGTGCGCTCGCCGCCGAGATCGATCTGCCAGGGCACGGAGTATTCGCTGAAGATATCGGCGAGGCGCTCGATCTCGCCGGTGGTGGGCGCGAAGAAGGCGAGACTCGAGCCCGCTTCGAGCAGCGTTTTCGATTCCCGGATGGCGAACTGCAGATTGCCGTGGAAGGCGAGCGCGGGGCGCGTGCTGATGTGGAAGCCTTCGCCATCGACGGCGCCGAGTTCGAGTTCGCGCGCCTCGATGGCATCGCATCCGCGGGCGAGTTCCTCGAACTCTTCCCAGGTGCGCACGGCGGCGCCGGGTTCGAAACCGGAATTCGGCGCGGCATCGGCGAGGCGGTTCCACAAGCGATCGGCGGCGCTTTTCAGCAACTCCGGTTCATCGAGGATAACGACCGGATTCGAGAAGAATCCGAGGATATTGCCCTGTGGCCTGCGTTTCGCCGGAACCAGCAGTTCCCAGCCGGCGAACGGTTCCCCGCCCTGCGGGTATTCGCGCGGGCGGGCGCTGCGTTCACGGGCCATTTCGGCCAGTTCACGGAGCAGTTCGCGGGACTGCTGGAATTCGGAGAGCGGCTCGAGCACGCACTCATTCAGCTTCAAAACCGAGCGCTGCGATTCGGGATCGAAGCGGCGGATGGATTCGATCTCATCGCCGAAAAACTCGACGCGCACGGGCTGATTCTGTTCGGGCGAGAAGACGTCGAGGATGCCCCCGCGAACGGAATATTCGCCGGCCATCTCGACCGGATCCCGGCGCGTGTAGCCGACGCTTTCCAGATGCCCGGTGATGTCGTCGAGAGGCAACTCGTCTTTCACGCGCAGGGTGAGAGTGAGCTGGCGATAGTAATCGGGATGCTCGAGTTTCTGGAGAACGACGGCGGCGGGCGCGACGAGGATGTCCACATCGCCGTTCGAAAGCCGGTTGAAGGCGCTGGCGCGCGACGCGAGAATCTCGGCGTGCGGCGACATGCCCTGCCCCGGCAGCACATCGAGCGACGGCAGAAGCAGAGGCGGGCGGCGCAGACCGACGAGATCGGCGAAGGAACGGAGCGCGGCGGCGAGGATTTCGGCCTGCTTTACGCCTTCGACGACGACGATTTGTGGGCGGCCCGTGGCCTCCTGGAGCAGCGCCGAGCAGAGGGCTTTGGCGGTGGCAGTGAGGCCGGAAAGGC
>DAIDJK010000525.1 GCA_027450225.1 Bryobacterales bacterium
ATGCCGGAGTACCTGGTGGATGCCGTCAACAAGCTGATGGTGAATTCCAACTCCTGCACCGCGACTTTCACTCAGCGCGCGGCCATTGCGGCCATCTGCGGATCACAGGACCCGGTCACGCGAATGGTGGAGGAGTTTCGCCGCCGCCGGCAGGCGTTCTGCTCGGCCCTGAACACCGTTCCGGGCTGGCGCTGCGAGATGCCCGGCGGCGCGTTTTACGCCTTTGCGAACGTGAAGGCGACCGGCATGAGTTCGAAAGAAATCGCGGACCGTCTGCTGAACGAAGCGGGCGTCGCGTGTCTCAACGGCGGCAGCTTCGGCGCATTCGGCGAAGGTTATATCCGGTTCAGCTACGCGAATTCGCTCGACAACCTGATGAAGGCCGCGGAACGTATTCGCAACTGGGCTTCAAAGAAGTAGCCGGCGGTTCTCACCGGTCATTTTGAAAAGAGGAACCAGTTCCGATCGGGCGCTGGCAATGAAACGTCACGCGCCAGTCGCGCCGGCGTTCGCCGTCTCCCGGTACCGGGCCAGCGCCTCGCGGGAAAGCCTGTCCACCTCGCCGGGTTCCAGATAGCGGATGGCCGCGCCGCGCGGAATCCTCTGCACCACATGCGCCAGCCCGCCGAGCATCGCGATCTCCACCGGGCCGGCCGAGCGATTCAGCAGTACCCCGCTGTTCTCGATCAAAGCGAACGGCCGGTTTACGTCCTGCAGCGCCGCGCTGCCCGGCGAAACCGGGGCGTACGACTCCAGATACATCGCCTGGCACGGATAGAGCATGCCTCCAGCCAGAATCTCCCGCGATACGGGATCGGTCGCCAGACAGTGCAGATCGTCATCGTCCGACAGCACCCAGTGCGAGTCCGCCGCCGCGCGGGCCAGCACGGAGTAATCCGCCGGGCGCGCACTTCTCCACGGAAGCGCCAGCCGCCGCCGCACGTCATCCAGCAGCCGCGCCAGCGACCCGATCGACTGTGCTCCGACCACCAGCCCGTGGTTGCCGAGAATGAAAACGTCCGCGTCGTGCGGGCTTTCCATCTGCTGCGCCAGCGGCAGCCCGGATTCCGTATAGGGCAGCCACTGCCACCGCAATCCCTCGAGACGCGATTCGAGACAGCGCGGCGCATCGCGGCGCACGGCCCATGCGATCGCATCCACCGAATGCACATGAGCCACCACGCGATGCGGAAGTCTCGCGTGCATCGCGGTCTCGATCGACGCGCCCCGGAAGCATTCGGCCGGATCGACGTTCTGCCGCACGGCCGCCATCACCTCCGCCAGGTTCAGGCGCACGAACGCATCCTCGCGCAGCGCGCCGGCCATCCAGCGCCCGGAGGCCTTGATCCACAGCGACCCGTCCCGCTTGATGGAGGTGTTCCCCGTGCTGGCCTGCGTCAGAAGCGGATCGCTTCCGATCCGCGCCGTGAACTCACGCAGTCGATTCAGTTCGCCGTCGATTTTGTTGTTCAATTCGATGGAGCCGCTATACGGCATGTGTTGTCCCCAGAAACATTAGCAGAAAAGCGGTTACCGCGCACCCAAATGCGCTCTCATTCAGCTGGCGTCCTCTCAAACTCCCGCCGCCTCGCTGACCACACAAAACGAAACGATTACAATCCTTTGCACACGCGCGGCGCCATGGCCGCTCAGCAGACGGGTGGGGAAGGGTCCGCCGCGTAATCGATCGGCGCTCCCGCCCGCCGCAGGGGAGCCGGTTCAGGCGCACCCCCCGCGTCCGTGCGTCGTGGCGTTGCCTCGGGGTGAACGGCGGGAACGCGCGGATTCTTCGAATCGACCAAATGCTCGTGAACCGCGGCCGCCGGCGATTGCGCTCTCGGGCTGGTGGCCATTGGGTCCGCAACCTTGTCCAGCGCCGCCGCGATCAGCAGCCCGCCGAGCAGCCAGACCATGCAGCCGAATATCGCCGCGCGCGCACGCACGCATGACATATATCACGTGATGCGGGCTGGCGCGCAATCCAGAGTACCGGGTTCTGTACTGATTTCAGTGCGTCATGGCGTAAATCAGGTAATTCACGCCGTAGCGGTAAGCCAGCGCCGTCATGTTCTCCGGGTATTCCGGCGAGTCCGCATATTCCCACGCATCGCCCACATCGGTGTTGTAGTTCACCGCCACCACCATCCGGTTCCGCGGGTCGTACATCGCTCGCCACGCGGGCGCGGTCCCGAACGGCTGCTGCACCACCACCTGTCCGCCGGGTCCCATGCGCAGATGCCGCGTGCCCGGAATGAACGTCCGGTCCTGCTCGCGAATGTCGTAAAGAACGTGCATCACGGCGTCGTTTTCGGAAATGTCGCTGATCGGCTGGTCCGGCAGCACGCGCTGCATCGTCTCGCGGAATACTTCCCACTGCTGCGCGCCCCAGAAATCGTCCACCACCAGAAATCCGCCCCGCAGCAGATATTCGCGCAGGCGCGCCGTTTCCGCGCTCGTCAGTCCCCACCACCCGGTCTGCGTCGCGTAGATCCACGGATGGTCGAACAGACGGTCGTCCGTCAGCCGGAAATGCGTCGGCGCGCCCGTGTCCACGCGCGTCAGCCGCTGCACGCCGGTCGAGAAATGGTCGTCCGCGTCCGGCCAGTCCACCATCCACCAGCCTGCGCCTTCCGCTCCGCGCGAGGCCCATCCGAACCAGCGGTGGAATTGCGGCAGATCGGTATATTCCACACGCACGAAGCTGAATTCGCCCTTCGTCGGGAACACCGGCCTCGGCCCTTCGTCATGGCCTTCGAAGCGCAGCCGCTGCGCGAACAGGCCCAATCCGATCAGCAGAAGCGCCAGCGCCGCGGCGAGTGCACGCATGGGGGTAAGAACTGCAATGAGCTTACTACGCCCCGCGCCGCCGCCATCTCTTCACGCTGCCGCCGCCCTCCGCTTCGCCGGGCCGCAAAAAACGTACGAGAATAAAGCATGTTCCGGCCCTGGCGAATGCTTGTGGCCGCCGCCCTCGCGGCAGCCTCGCTCTTCGCCCAATCGCAGAAACCCGAGGACCTCGCGCCCGGCAAGATCCTCGTCACCCCGCGCCTGTCGCCCGATCCGCTCTTCGCCGAATCCGTCATTCTCCTGGTTCAGTACGATGACGCCGGCGCGCTCGGTCTCATGCTCAACACCCCCACCACCATCCACATCTCCGAAGCGCTTTCCGCTCTGAAGGGCGCGAAGAAGAGTCCGGATTTCGTCTATCTCGGCGGCCCTGTCGAACCCGAAGATGTGATGGCTCTTCTGCGCGGCCCCGCGCCGGCAGGCGACCTCACGCATGTCGTCCGCGGCGTCTATATGGCTTCCACCAGAAAGGTCCTTGAAGACGCCCTCACCCAGGGCAAGCGCTCGGCCGAACTGCGCGTCTACCTTGGCTACTGCGGCTGGACCGCTCCGCAACTGCGGGAAGAAGTCCGCCGCGGCGCCTGGTTCATCTTCGATTCGAGCGACGACCTCGTCTTCGATCCCAAACCCGGCTCCCTCTGGACCCGCATGATCGAAAAAACCGAACTGCAAATGGCCATGACTCCGCCGTTGCGCCGGCCAGCCCGCGCCAACTGATCTGGTCGGCTTAATCTCCGAAAGCGCGCTTCAGCAGTTCCCGAACCCCGAGCTTCTCCGCGCCCCGGCCCAGATACTCCATATCGAATCCCCGGTACGCCGAACGCACCAGCCCCTGGATATCCCGCCATTGAACTTCAGATACTTCATCGCCTGCTTTGAACCAGTGCAGTTTCGCGAGCAGAATATCCTCCCGTGTGACGAACCGCGCCGGGCCGCGCGACAGCCCGGTATTCTCCACCACCACGGCCCGGTCCAGTTCTTCCGCCCCGATCGGAAAGGCATTCGCCG
>DAIDJK010000526.1 GCA_027450225.1 Bryobacterales bacterium
CGGAGGCGCTGAACGAATCGGGAACTCCCGCAGTTCCCGTGTTCTGGCTTGCGACCGAGGACCACGATTTCGCCGAAGTAAACCACACGTGGGTGTTCGGGGCGGATTACCAGCCGAGGCGAATCGGTCTGCCGCCCGAAGCCGAGAACGGGCACCGGCCGGTCGGGGGCATTCGGATCGCGGAATGGCCGATCGGCGGATTGCGCGAGGCGCTGGGCGGGCTGCCTTTTGCGGACGACGCCATTGGGTTGATCGAACGCGCATGGGCTCCGGGCGAGACGATGGGTTCGGCGTTTGCGCGATTCCTCGCCGAGGCGTTTGGGAAATACGGGCTGCTGGTGGTGGACCCGATGGCGCCGGAATTCCGCGCGCTGGCCGCTCCGATTCTTTCCCGCGCGGTGGAGCAGATGCCGGAACTGACGGCGGCGCTGAAGCAGCGCGGACGCGAACTGGTGGAGCGCGGATATCACGCGCAGGTGCTGGTGGACGATGACACATCGCTCGTGTTCCTGCTCGAAAACGGCAAGCGAATTTCGCTGAAGCGCGCCAACGGCGAGTACGTGGCGCAAACACGCCGGATACCGGCCGGCGAACTGGCGGCGGATGGATCGAAGCTGTCGCCGAACGCATTGCTGCGGCCCGTGGCGCAGGACTTCATGCTGCCGACTGCGGCATACGTTGGCGGCCCCGCGGAACTGGCGTACCTGGCGCAATCGAAAGTGCTGTATGACCGGCTGCTCGGACGCCAGCCGGTCGCGTTCCCGCGCGCGGGGTTCACCCTGGTGGATGAGCGCACGCACAAAAAGATGGCGCGGTACGGACTTGCTCCAGGCCACCTTTTTACGGGCGAGCAGGCGCTGGTGGACGTGATCGCCGGCCGTCTGGTTCCGGCGCCGCTGCGGGCAAGGCTGGACGCCACGCGCGCCGCGATTTCATCGGCGCTCGACGCGTTGAATGGCGATCTGCGGCAGTTCGACGTGACACTGGCCTCGGCGCTCGAAACGAGCCGGCGCAAAATCGAATACCAGACCGCGAAAATTGCGCGCAAGACGGCGGCGGGCATCATGCACAAGGACGAACAGGCGCACCGGGACGCGCTCGCGATTCACGGGCTGCTGTATCCGGAGAAGCATCTGCAGGAGCGGCTCTATTCGATCGTTCCGCTGATGGCGAAATTCGGGCCGGGGCTGATGGACGAAGTTTACCGGTCGGTTCGCATCGAGTGCCCGGATCATCAGTTCGCCGTCCTGTAATCCTGCGCCGGTGATATATTGCGCCCATGATTGGAGCGCACAGGCGCGCACCCGGAGGGCCGATGGGCGCAACTACAAAAATGACGCGGCGCGCGTTTGCGATTTCTACAGTTGCCGCCTCCGCAGGCGGTTTGCATCTGCTGGCGAAGCGGCCGGCCGGCCTGAAGATCGGCACAATGGACACCGTGCTGAAACTGGCCGGCAATCCCGAAGCCGTACCGGTGGCGAAGAAACTCGGGCTTGCGGCCGTGCAGGTAACGCTCGGGCGATCGAAAGACGGCAAGACGCTGCCGCTTGAAGATGAATCCGTGCAGAAGGCCTGGGTTGCCGCTTCGCGCGAGAACCGGATTCCGCTCGATTCGACTTACATCGATCAGCTTCACATCGACTGTCTGAAGAACAGCCCGATCGCGCCGGAATGGGTGCGGAAAGGCATCGCGATCACGAAGAATCTGCATGCGCCGATCCTGATGACGGTGTTCTTCGGCAAGTGCCAGGTACTGGAGCGCAAGGATCTCGATTATGTGATCGGCCAGTTCAGGGAACTGGTACCGGAGGCTGCCAAAGCCCGGGTAATTATCGGGTTTGAGAACACCTCAAACGGCGAAGATAATCGCTACGCGGTGGATAAGGTGGCATCGGATTACTTCAAGGTCTGGTATGACGTGGGTAACTCGACCTTCAACGGCTATGATGTTCCAGCCGAGATTCGAATGCTGGGGCGCGACCGTATCTGCCAGTTCCACTTCAAGGACCGCGGGTATCTGGGCGACGGCAAGGTGGATATGCCCGCCGTCCTGAACGCGATCGCGGATATAGGGTTCAAGGGTTACGCGAATCTGGAAACGACGTCGCCTTCGGGCAACGTGGAAGCCGACACCGAGCGCAATCTGCAATATCTTCAGCGCCTGATGGCGTGATCCGCCCGCAGCGCGGAGTTGCTGTGCGAAGCATGGGATATACTCCGTCGCATGCGCGCTGCGTTCACTTCAACCGCAATTATCCTGATCGCTTCTTTATCTCTTCCCGCAGGCGA
>DAIDJK010000527.1 GCA_027450225.1 Bryobacterales bacterium
AACCCTGGGCGAGGTACGGCAACTGCGGGAGGACAGAGTGGCCGCAATCGCCGAGTTCCGACGGCTGGCCGACACTCCCAAATCGATCCAGCAGGGCGCCGACATCGAGAGCATGTCGAACGAGTTCACGGCGGACGATGAGCGGGGATTCGCGGCGGCGCGCGCGGGCAACGCGGGAGAAGCGAACGCGGGCTTCAACGCCGCGATGGCGCAGGCCGACGCGATCAGCGACAAGGCGAAGGAAGCAGTCCGCTGGCAGGAACAACTGGTGGAGCAGAACGAGAAAACGCGCTCTGCGGCAAGCAGCACGGTTTTCTTCGTACTGATATTCGGGGCGCTGGCGGCGATAGGGCTGGCTTTATATGGCGGGTTGATCCTGACGCGCAGCATCGCGGTTCCGCTCGGCATCGCGGTGGCTCATTTCGAGCGGATTTCGCAGGGAGACCTTTCCCAGAACGCGCCGCAGGAATACATGGCGCGGCAGGATGAAATCGGCACGCTGGCGAGAGCGAAGCAGCATATGATCGATTCGCTGCGCCGCCTGGTGAAGGAGATCACGAGCGGCGTGAGCGTGCTGTCCGCATCGGCTTCGGAACTGACGGCGAGCTCGGTGCAGATGACGGAAGGGGCGAAGCACGCTTCAGACAAAGCGCACTCCGTTTCCGCGGCGGCCGAGGAGATGAGCTCCAACATCACGTCCGTGGCGGCCGGCATGGAGCAGACCACGACGAACCTGGCGCACGTGACGTCGAGCACCGAACAGATGACGTCGACGATCGGCGAGATCGCGCAGAACTCGGAGAAGGCGCGGCGCATCACGGACGACGCGACGCGGCAGGCGGCGCGCATCACCGAACAGATCAACCAGCTGGGCGCGGCGGCGCGCGAAATCGGCAAGGTGACGGAGACGATTACGGAAATCTCTTCGCAGACGAACCTGCTGGCGCTGAACGCGACGATTGAAGCGGCGCGGGCGGGGTCGGCCGGGAAGGGTTTCGCGGTGGTGGCGACGGAGATCAAGACGCTGGCGCAGCAGACCGCGACGGCGACGGAAGACATCAAGGCGCGCATCGGCGGCGTACAGTCGGCGACGGCGGCGGGGATCACGGAAATCGGGAAGATATCGGACGTGATCCACGACGTGAGCTCGATTGTGGCTTCGATAGCGGCGGCGATCGAGGAGCAGTCGGCGGCGACGAAGGACATTGCGCGGAACATCGCGGAGGCTTCGGCCGGGGTGACGGAGTCGAATTCGCGCGTGGCGGAATCGTCGCAGGTGAGCCGGGAGATCGCGCAGGACATCGGGGCGGTGGATCACGCGGCGGGCGACATGGCGAGCGGAAGCGACAACATCCGGCACAGCGCGGACGACCTGTCGAAGACGGCGGAGTCGCTGCGGATGGTCGTCGCGCATTTCAAGGCCTGACGCGGGAGTGGCGCGGCGGCGCCGGAGCAGAGTATCCGCGTCTTGCGGGGACGAAACGGGCGCGATTTCGCGATCGCGCCCGGAATGTACAGGCCTGAAATGAGCACACGTGTACTTGTAGTGGACGATTCCTCGATTTTCCGGCGCATTGTCGGCGACGCTCTGCGCGGCATGCCGGGCGTGGAAGTGGTGGGGACCGCTCCCAACGGGAAGATTGCGCTCGAGAGGATTCCATCGCTCCGGCCGGACGTGGTGACGCTCGACATCGAGATGCCGGAGATGAGCGGCCTCGAGGTGCTCGAGAAGCTGCGGGCATCCGGGTCGGCGCCGGGCGTGATCGTGCTGAGTTCGAGGACGACGCGGGGCAGCGAAATGACGATCCGGGCGCTGGAAGCCGGGGCGTTCGATTTCGTGCCGAAGCCGGAGGGATCGCCGGCCGAGGAAAGCATGGCGCGGGTGCGCGAGAGCCTTCGGCCGCTGATCCACGCGCTGGGGCAACGGCGGGAGATTCTGTCGATCCTGCACTCGAAGAGCGGCAAGCCCGCCGCAGCCCAGCCGCCGGCGGCAGCGGCGGCGGCGGTTCGCCCGAGGACGCTTTCGCGCGGGGGTTCGCCGATCGTGCTGATCGGGGTATCGACGGGCGGCCCGGCGGCGCTGGCGCAGGTGATACCGGGTATTCCGCGGGGGCTTGGGGCGCCGGTGCTGATTGTGCAGCACATGCCGCCGAATTTTACCGATGCTCTGGCGCGGAGGCTGGCGGCATCCTGCGCAATCCAGGTGAAAGAAGCCGAGGATGGCGAGACGGCGCGGCCGGATTGCGCGTACATCGCGCCGGGCGGCAAACAGATGAAAGTGGCTGCCGGGACGAACGGAGAAGTGGTTGTGCGGATCACCTCCGACCCGCCGGAAAACAACTGCCGGCCTTCGGTGGATTATCTGTTCCGCTCGGTGGCTCTCCAGTTTCCGGGGCGCGCGGTGGCCGCGATCCTGACGGGCATGGGGAACGACGGCGCGGAAGGCATCCGGATGCTGAAGCGGGGAGGCAGCTTCAACATCGCGCAGGATGCGGCCAGCTGCGTGGTGTTCGGGATGCCGCGGGAGGCGATTGCGACGGGCGCGGTGGACGCGGTGGCGCCACTGGCAAAGATCGCGGAGACGCTGGTGCACGGCGTTTCGCTGCTGCACAGCCCGGGCGAGGCGCGGCGATGATCCGGCTGCAGACGGGCGAGCGGCAGACGGTGGCTCAATACATCCACTCGATCTGCGGAATCAGCCTGGACGCGTCGAAGGATTATCTGATCGAAAGCCGCCTGAACCGCATTGCGGTGGAACTAGGATGCCACACCTTCAACGATCTGGTGAGCCAGGCGCGTTCCGATGCGAGCGGGGCGATTCGAAGACAGATCATCAATGAAATTACGACCGGGGAGACTTTGTTTTTCCGGGATTCGGCGCCGTTCGAAGTGCTGCGGCACAAGATTCTTCCGGAACTGATCGACCGGCGCACGCGGCCGGGCGCGTCCATCCCGATTCGCATCTGGAGCGCGGCCTGCTCGACCGGCCAGGAGATCTACAGTATCGCCATGCTGCTGAAGGATCTGCTGGGGGATACGGGCCGCTACAACATCCGGCTGGTGGGAACGGATATTTCAGACCAGGCGGTGGCGCGGGCGAGCGAGGGAGTTTTCAGCGACATCGAGATGGCGCGGGGACTGCCGGAAGCGTTCCGGGAGCGTTTCTTCGCGCGGCACCCGAGAGGCTGGAAGATACGCGACGAGATCCGGGCCATGGCGTCGTTCCGCAAGATGAACCTGATGGAGGATCTGGCGGCGCTGGGCAAGTTCGACGTGGTTTTTTGCCGCAATGTGGCGATTTATTTCAGCGAGAGCGACAAAGCGAAATTGTTCCGCGGCATCGAGCAGAGGATGGAGAGCGACGGATATCTGATGATCGGTTCGATGGAATCGCTGACGGCGGTGAGCCCGCAGTTCGAAGCGAAGCGCCATCTGCGCGGCGTTTATTATCAGCTGCGCGGCGGGGCGCGGCCGGGAGGGCGCGTATGAACCGCGGGGCGCCGCATCCGGTTTCAAAAAATCCGATCCGGGCGTTCGGCCTGGGAGACAGGACTACTGCATGATCAAAACGCCTGATATCGAAATCGCCGGCGAACATTCACGCGCAGCGCAGAGCGATGCCATTTTCCGCGAGGCGGCGGACGGAGCGGAGACGGGCGAGCCGGCGCGTGCGGCTGTGCGGCGAAACCGGGTGATCGACGAGCCGCGGGCATTTGAAATCGACGAACTGTTCTTTTCGACCACGGACCGGAAAGGCCTGATCCAGTCCGGCAACGAAGTTTTCAAACGGGTGAGCGGGTTCTCGTGGTCCGAACTGAAGAACACGGCGCACAGCATTATCCGGCATCCGGATATGCCGCGGTGCGTTTTCCAGGTGCTGTGGGACACGATCGGCGCCGGCGAGGCGCTGGTTGCGTATGTGAAGAACCGGGCGAAGGACGGCCGCTATTACTGGGTGGTGGCGCTGGTTCTTCCGATTCCCGAGGGATATCTTAGCGTGCGCTTCAAACCCTCGTCGCCGTTGTTTTCGGTTGCGCAGCAGCTTTACGGCGAGTTGCGCAAGACCGAACTGGCGGCGGAGGAACGTGGCGAAGGGAAGAAGAACGCCATCGCCATTCCCGATCTGCGCCGGCACGGCGAACTGCGCCTGCGCCTGCGGCACCAGCGCCGAGGCGAGTGCGGCGGCGTGCGCCGACCCGGCGCGCAGCAGCTGCGAGAGCGTCTGGCGCAGCGCCAGGGCGCCGGCCGGGCCGAGCGCCATCAGACCGTTCAGCGCGGGAGCTGCGCACGCGCCGAGCGCCTCGGCGGCCGGACCCGAGCGCGGCGCGGCCGCCCCGAGCGCGGTCAGATCGAGGACGGCATCGCCGATCCCCACCCCGCAGCGCAGCGGCTCGCGGCTGTCGCTGCGGCGGAACACCGCAAAGGGCAGGTTCTGCAGCGGGAAATCGCACTGCGGCGGATTGGCCGAGTCCACCCAGCTGGTGAGACCCGGGTCGTGTGTTGCATCGATGCTGCGCATGGGTACCTCAGCGCGGCGCGCGCGCCTGCGGGTCGAAGCGCTTGCCGAGCCCCTGCCAGCAGCCGGCGTAGTCGCGCTGCAGCTGTGGCAAGGCGAGCGCCTGGGGCGTCGGGCGGATCAGCGTGCGCGTCTCGAACATGAACGCCAGGGTCTCCCCGATGTGCTGCGGCACGGAGGTATCGGCGCGACTCGCGCGCTCGAAGGTCTCGGCATCCGGGCCGTGTCCGCTCATGCAGTTGTGCAGCGACGCCCCGCCCGGCTCGAAGCCGCTTGCCTTGGCGTCGTAACGGCCGTGCACCAGACCCATGAACTCACTGGCAATGTTGCGGTGGAACCAGGGCGGACGAAACGTGTCTTGCATCACCAGCCAACGCGGCGGAAAGATCACGAAATCGACCGCATCGACCCCCGGGGTATCGCTCACCGAGTGCAGCACCAGGAAAATTGACGGATCCGGATGATCGTAGCTCACCGATCCGACGGTGTTGAAGCGGCGCAGATCGTACTTGTACGGCGCGTAATTACCGTGCCAGGCG
>DAIDJK010000528.1 GCA_027450225.1 Bryobacterales bacterium
CTCTGCCGCTGTTCAGCCGCATTCCCGCCACGGACGTCCGCATCGTCGATCAGATGATCGCCCGCGGCGTCAACACCGTGGAAACATCGTCGTGCGGCAGGCTGTTCGATGCCGTTTCATCCATGCTGGGCATTTGTCATCACACGACGTACGAGGGACAGGCCGCGATCGAACTCGAGTTCGCCGCTGCCGATGCCGCCGATCCTTACCCATTCGACATCGGAGAAGCCGGTCTGCGTCAGATCGATTTCCGGTCCGCCGTCCGGGACATCGCGCGGGATGTCATCGACGGCGTTCCAGCGGGTATCGTCTCGGCTCGATTCCACCTCACGGTCGCGAACGCGATCGTCGAAACCTGCCTTCGAATCCGCCGCTCGGATCAGCTCTCGCGCGTATGCCTCAGCGGTGGAACTTTTCAGAATCTGCGGCTGCTGGCGCACGCCGTTGCGGGCCTGCGCCGCCACGGATTCGAGGTCTTCGTCCACCACAGAGTTCCGCCGAATGATGGCGGGCTTGCGCTCGGCCCGGCCGTCATCGCAAGCCATCGCCTTCGCGGGTTGTGATCAGTAGAGAATCCTGGTGCGGATGGTGCCCGGAATCTCGCTCATCCGTTTCCGGATCTCGGTGGAGACATCCAGATTCGCCGCCTCGATATCGATGACAACGTAGCCGATCTTCGGATTCGTCTGCAGGTACTGCCCAGCCACATTGATGCCCGCTTCGGAAAGCACCGCGTTGATCGCCGACAGCATGCCCGGATGGTTCTCGTGGATGTGCAGCAGGCGGTGCCGCCGCGGATGCGCGGGCAGGGAAACTTCCGGGAAATTCACCGCCCCGATGGTGGAACCGTTGTCGCTGTACTTGATCAGCTTGCTCGCCACCTCGCTGCCGATATTCTTTTGCGCTTCCTGCGTGCTGCCGCCAACGTGCGGCGTCAGAATCACGTTGTCCCGCCCGCGCAGCCGCGAGACGAACTCCTCGTTACCGCTCTTGGGCTCTTTCGGAAACACGTCGATCGCGGCCCCGCTGATGTGCCCGGAATCGAGCGCGCCTGCCAGCGCGTCGATATCGACCACCGTGCCCCGCGACGCGTTGATCAGCGCCGAACCTTTCGGCATGCGCGCCAAAGCGGCGGCATCGATCATGTTGTGCGTCTCCGGCGTTTGCGGCACATGGCACGTCACCACGTCCGAAATCTCGAGCAGCGCCTCCATCGACGGCATCGGCCGCGCGTTTCCCAGCGCGAGCTGCATCGCGATGTCGTAGAACGCCACCTGCATTCCCATCGCCTCGGCCAGCATCCCCACCTGCGAACCGATGTGCCCGTACCCGATAATGCCCAGCGTCTTGCCCCGGGCCTCGCGCGACCCCGACGCCGATTTCCGCCACTCCCCCCGGTGCGCCGCCGCATGCCGCGCCGGAATTCCCCGCAGCAGCAGCACCGTCTCCGCAATCACCAGTTCCGCCACGCTGCGCGTATTCGAGAACGGCGCGTTGAACACCACGATGCCCCGCTCTTCGGCCGCCGCCAGATCCACCTGATTGGTACCGATGCAGAAGCATCCGATCGCCATCAGCTTGCCGGCCGCTTCGATTACTTTCCGGGTCACATGCGTGGCCGAGCGGATGCCCAGAATATGGCAGTCGCGTATCGCCTCGATGAGCTGCCCTTCCTGCAGCGCTCCCTCGCGGTGATCGATCGAGGTGTATCCGTCCGCCCGGAATGCCTCGAGAGCGCTCGAATGGATGCCTTCGAGCAGAGCAATTCGGACCTTCTCCCTTGGAAGTGATGTTTCGCGCGTCACTACTAACAGCGTGCCACACCACTCCAGCCGCCCGGCGCCCGGGATGATTTCAGCGCGCGATCGCCGCCGCGCGGTTCCGGTAAAGGGCCGGATCCACGGCCGATGCCATCGCCTTCACGTCCAGCGGCATGTTCAGGAAACCCGCTATCGCCTGGGCGGCTTCTCCCGGGTTCTCCACAACTTCGGCGTACTTCAGGCGCAATACCCGCGTCTCCGCCCGTTCGGCGAGGCTTGCGTTCGTCCTATCCAGCGTGTGCGCGAATTCAGCCTTCAGGCTCCCCAGCCGTGCGCCGGGACGCGGCAGTTCCCTGTTGTTCCGGGCCAGCATCCGCTGTTGCGATGCGATCACCTCGTCGATGTCCCGCTCGATCAGAATCACCCGGCATGGCAGATCCGCCGGAATCGCCCCGATCAGCGGGGCCACGATTTTCACCGCTTTGCCCGTCTCCCGCGCCAGCCATTTCGAATCCCTCATCAGGCTGCGTACGGCATCGAATTCGAAATAGCCGCGCGGATTATCTTCATCCGGCAGCCGCCGGTCGTCCGTCACGATCGAAACGCCGCCCGCCGCCAGCATCTGCATCAGCATCGACGTTCCCGATCGAGGCAACCCTGTCACCACGATCAGCGCTTCGCCAGGCGCCCGCGCAGCTTTCGAGTCCGGAGCAATTTCGGCGTTCGGCACAGCCGCGGGCCGCCGTTCCGGCGCTGCGATTTCGCCGCTCGCCGGACGATCACCTCGAGGATTCCTCATCTGCCGCGCCATCGCGCGATGTTCCCGGGCTTCCCCGGCGTCGCCGGCCAGCGAGGCCAGCCGCAGGTGCGCCTGGGGAAAATTCGGGTTCAGAGAAATAGCCGACCGGTAAGCCTGCGCGGCGCCGGAACTATCGCGCAGCATCTCCAGCGCGCGCCCCAGCAGGTAATGAGGCAGCGGCCGGTTGGGCGATGCGCCGATTGCGCTCAGCCCGTGCGTTACAGCCGCATCGGCGTCTCTGCGCCGGATCGCCATCATGCACAGGCCTTCATGCGCATCCGCATTCTCGGGGTCGATGGCGAGCGCGGCCTCGTACTCCCGCCGCGCGTCTTCAGCGCGGCCCAGCCGGACCATCAGGCCGGCTCTGTCCAGCAGTACGCCAGGACGAAGCGTATCCGCGTCCGATATCGCCGCCAGCGCTTCGAGCGCTTCCGCATACCGCCGTTCAAACGTCAGTACACGCGCTTTCAGGTAGTTCACCACGCCGGGTTCGAACCGCGCCGCGCGGCGCCACATCGCCAGTTCGCGCCGTTCAGTTTCGGTGAATGGCGGCGCTGGTTGCGCCCCGCCGTTCGTCCCCGCTCTGGCGCGGATCAGTGCGCGGAAGGCCTGCAGTTTCGCCGGGGCAGCTTCGAACATGGCCCGCCGCCGGCCATCCATGTCGGCCACGATCTCGCGCATCTCCTGCACCCGCCCAAGCGCCTGGCACGACGCAAACAGGCAAACCGCAAAGCGCTGTTCATCGGGATCGAGCGCGCGCAATTCGAGGAACAATTCGTAGGCCCCGTGGTGCCGCCCGGCGTCCTGCAACGATTCGCCCAGGTTGTATTTCAGTTCCCGTACCGCGCTTTCCACGGTTTCCCGCCGGTCCCCGCCGGGCCGCTCAACGTACCCAAGCGCGATCAACTGCTCCAGCGCATCCTGCGAAGCCAGAGCATCCAGCCGCGCGTGCGGCGGATGCCGGCCGTCGCCGCCCGCAACATCGTCCCAGCTCGGGATCGTCTCCAGCCGCGGGGGCGCCGTGAAGGCCTGCGATAACACTCGGCCGTCCATGTCGTCGCCCACCGGAAGTCCGTACAGCGCCAGAACAGTCGGCGTAACGTCCAGAATCGATGCCGGACCCACGCTGCCGCCCGCCCGAATTCCGTCGCCCCGCATGGCGATAATGCCCAGGCTGCGATGCTCGATCGCCGGTCCCGCCGGAATCGCCGGAATGGCTCTGGGCCGGAGATGGTCCGGATGAAATCCGTGGTCGGAGACCAGCAGGATCGTCGTGTCCGGGCCGGCTTTCGCCATCAGATGCCCGAGTTTTTCATCGTGAAGCTGATACGCCGCCGCAATCGCGTGGCTGTAAAGCTCGAAATCCCTCGCCGAAACACCTTCGCGCCGCGGCGGATGGAACTTCATGAAAAGGTGACCGAAATGGTCGATCGAGTCGAAATAGACCGCGCACAGATCCCACGCCTCGTTCTCGATCAGCCACTCCGCCGCGTTGTGCACGGAAAGAAACTCGGCCAGAACTTTCATGCACAGCCCGAGCCGGTTATCGCGATCCTGATCCACCTCCGCCGCCCGCGGAATGAACGGCTCGATCATCGCCGGGGTAATGGTGTCCGGATGAACCCGCAGCGCTGCGATCTTGTCCGCGAGCGCCGGCGGATGAACCGAGGCCGGTGGCAGCGGCCAGCCCTCCTCAATGGGAGACTCAGCCCGGTGAAACTGGTCCGATACCATCACGCCGTTGATGGGCTCGGCCGGATGGCTTGGCCACCAGCCCACCACCAGGCTGCGCATTTCGTTCTGGTTCAGAATGTTCCAGAGCGCCTTCGTTTTCCTCGAAAGGCCGCTGACGGGCCGGATCGCATCGCCTTCGGCGGTCGGTTCCACGAAGCCGAGAACGCCATGGCGAAATGGCCGCTTGCCGGTGGCAATCGACGTCCACAGCATCGGCGAGAACGGAGGGTGCAGCGTGGCGATGGAACCGCTGGCGCCGGTCTCCACCAGGCGCGCCAGATTCGGCATCCGGCCGGCATCCATCAACGGCCGGATCACTTTCCAGTCCGCCGCGTCCCACCCCACCAGCAGAACTTTGCGCCGCATGTCCGGAGCCCAGTCCTATTGTTGCTGGGTCGAACTGCCCGCCGCCGGCTTTCCTCCGAATCGCATCCGGGGAACGTGCGACATCGGCTTGTGGACAGCATAGCCGCCGCCCGAACCGCCGCCGGAACCACCGCCCGTACCGCCTCCGGCTCCGCCCGTACCTCCACCGAATCCGCCCGTACCGCCGACAAATCCGCCGGTGCCAACCGGGCCGCCCGGTCCCGTTACCACTGGACCCACCGGTCCGGGTGTTCCCAATATCGGTCCGGACGCGAAGCCCCAGTTGCCGCCGTTGAAATAGAACGTGCCCGGAAAACCGATGCCGCCCGTCGTTCCGTATCCGCCGCTCGAGTATGGATTAGTGGTCGTATTCGGCACCGCGGGAAAGAAAACGTTCGTCTGCGTATTCTTGCCGGCCACCATAGCCCCGATCGGCAGATCGCCGTTGCCCAGATTGGCCGGGACTACGAAGTTGATCTGGTACAGCCCCGCCGAAGAAATCCCTACGAATGTTGGGTTTATGCTGACTCCGTTGATCGAGAGCTGGAAGTTGCTGGTCACCGACGCCGCGCCGCTGAAGAGCTGGCCGGCCGGAACCGGCGGGTTCGTGGGACCGAAACCGAAACCGTACAACTCAACGCTGTCGCCCGGCCTGGCCGGAACCGTGTTGAAGCCCAGCAAATTCCCGCCAGGTCCAAGAATGTCGTAAGTTCCGCCGCCATAAGCCCCGCTGCCGTCCGTCCGGGGAATAATTCCGGCAACGAATTCGCCTTTCGATCCCGGCGAATAGAGCAGTGCGAAAGCGGGCGCGACGTTTTCCAGCGTCACGTACGCGGTGGCGCTTCCCCCAGGGGTCTGCACCACCACCGCCACCTGACCCGTGGCCGTGTCGTCCGGAGCCTGCACGTTGATCTGCGTCGGGCTCACGTACATCATGTACGCCGGTTTGCCGTTGATCGTCACGCTGGTTTTGCCGAGCGACGTGGGGAAATCCCCGTTCCAGGTATAGGTGCTGTCGCTCAGGTTGTTGCCATAGATCGACACCCATTCGCCGGGCTGGATGGTCCCGGTGGTGCTGTCCACGGGTACCACGCCGCCTGAGGAAATCTGCGGCGGCCCTGCCGGAGTCGCGGCCTTCGGCCCCGCATTTAGAGCCCTCGCCATCATCGAAGCGGAGTCGGCGCCCGCCATCGCCATGCGCACGGCTTTGAGGACCGGCATGGTATTGGAACTGGCGAATTGCGGTTTGGCCGCAAGTATCCCGGCCAGCGGTTCTGGCGCCTCTCTGGCTGGCGTTCGACCGATCACGGCAGCCGAAGAACTGGTCGTACCCGCCAGGGCGCTTCCTACCGCCGCGGCGTACAAAGGCCATGCCGCGGCCTTCCTGGCAATCCGTACCGCCGCTTCACCAGGCGGCAACGACGAAAAATATGCATCCAGCCTCGCGTGCAGCTCGGGACTGAGGTGGTGCTTCATCACCTTTTCCCCCCTCTACACCCGAATAGTCTCATTTCCAGGCCCAGGCGGGAATACCGCAACGGTAGGAAAATCGGCGTCCCGTTGCAGTAATGCTGCCGCAATCCGTACGGGGTCGAACGTTGTTATCGGGCGAGCGCGGGCGCCGGGATCAACACTTCCATCGCCGCCCGGCAGAACGCAGGCAAATCCTCGGGGCGCCTGGATGTCACCAGGTTTGCGTCCCGCACCACTTCGGCGTCCTCCCACCGTGCGCCGGCATTCACCACGTCGTCCTTGATCGAGAAGAACGAAGTCGCGCGCCGGCCCTGGAGCACGCCTGCCGAGCACAGCACCCAGGGACCGTGGCAGATGCCCGCCACCAGTTTGCCTTCCTCGAACATCTGCCTTACGAACTCAATCGCCTTCGCATGCCGTCGAATGTAATCCGGCGCGAATCCGCCTGGCGCGATCACGCCGTCGAAATCCGCGGCTCTGGCGTCATCGTAAGAGATGTCGGATCTGCACGGATAGCCCAGCTTGCTGCTGTATGTCTGGCCGGCCTTGCCCGCCACCAGCACCACTTCCGCGCCAGCCTCACGGAATCGAAGAACCGGATACCAGACTTCCAGTTCCTGATACACGTTGTCCACCAGCACGGCGATTCGTTTTCCCTTCAGATCCATACCCGGATTCTATCCGCCCTCTTTACAGAAATCGCGTTCGAACGCCGCCACCTTCGCGAGCCGCCGCACATGCCGCTCCGCGCCGGAGAACTTTGCCCGCAGATAAGCATGCACGATTTCGTGCGCCACCTCCGGGCCGATCACGCGCGCCCCCAGGCACAGCACATTCGCGTCATCGTCCTCCACGCACTGGTGCGCCGAGAACGTGTCGTGGCACGTTCCCGCGCGGATACCGCGAAACTTGTTGGCCGCCACCGCCGCGCCAACGCCGCTGCCGCACAGCAGAATGCCGCGTTCCGCGCGGCCCTCGTGAATCGCATCCGCGATCGCCTTTGCAAAGTCCGGATAATCCACTGGTTCCGTGGAACAGGTTCCAAGGTCGATCGCTTCGTGCCCCAGCGAGCGCGCGATCTCCACCACGCGCTGCTTGAGCGGAAATCCGGCGTGATCCGACGCCACCGCTATAGTCATGGGAAAAGCCAGTTTATCGCGGTGCTATTCTGTGGCACGAATGCGGCCGCGTCATCAGGAACCAGCTTAGTGCGGGACGATTCGGAATCTCTTCGCGACCTGCTCGCCCGGCGGCCCGCCCGCATCGAGCTGGATCGCGCCGCTCTCGCCATTGCCCGCTTCGAATATCCCGATCTCGATCCCGCCATCTCCATCGCGCAACTCGATCGCTTCGCCGCCGACATCGCCTGCCGCGCCGGAGACCTTTCCGACGGCGAACGATTCATCTTTGCCGCCAACTCCTACCTGTTCGATGAGCTGGGCTTCGAAGGCAACAGCGCGGACTATTATCACCCCGATAACAGCTGTCTCAACCGGGTTCTTGAAACCCGGCGCGGCATTCCCATCACGCTCAGCGTCGTCTATATCGAGATCGCGCGCCGTCTCGCCATGCCGGTCCACGGCGTCGGTCTGCCGGGCCACTTCATCGTCCTCTACGACGACGGCAGACTGCGCGTCCACATCGACCCGTTTCATCGCGGCGCCTGCGTCACCGAAGAACGCTGCCGCGAACTGGCCCGGATGGAAACGCTCGACGCGGAAATGCTCGCGCCCGTGGACAAACGGTACATCGCGATGCGCATCATCAATAACCTGCGCGGGATCTACTTCACCACGGGACAATCGGCAAAAGCAGTCCGGCTTCTCGATCTTCTGCTCGCGGCTGACCCTTCCGCGGCCGAGGAATACAAGCAGCGCGGCGTCGCCCTCGTCCAGCAGCACCGGATCACCGAAGCCGTAGCCGATTTCCGCCGCTATCTCGATCTCTCGCCCGCCGCGCCGGACCGCGAACGTATTCTGGATCAGATTCGCAAGCTCATCGTCTGGCTCGCTTCCCGCAATTAGCCATGCAGCCGCTCATACCGCCGGAATCGATTCTTCCAGCCGGGGATGCCCGCCTGATCGCCTCCATCTCGGAGACCATGGCCGAAGCGGCGCGCCGCAGCGGCCCGTGGCTCGTCTGCGGGCCCGGATGCGCGCAGTGCTGTATCGGCCCTTTCGCCATCACGCAGCTGGATGCGCTTCGTCTGCGGGCAGGGCTGGCCCGCCTCGCCGAAACCGATCCGGCGCGCGCGGCCGCCGTTCTGGCTCGCGCCCGCCAGTACGTTGAGTGCGCAGCCGCGGCGTGGCCCGGCAATCCCGCGAATGGCGAGTTGTTCCACGAAGACGCTCTGCCCGAATCCATGGACGAGGTTGCCTGTCCCGTGCTCGATCCGGCCACCGGCGTCTGCGATCTCTACGCTTCGCGCCCCATCACCTGCCGCGCCTTCGGCCCCGTCACCCGCGTGGATAACGGCGCGCTGGCCGCCTGCGAACTTTGTTATGAAGGCGCGAGCGAGGAAGAAATGGCGGCGTGCGCGGTCGAAATCGATCCCGGCGGCATCGAATGCGATCTGCTGGCCGAACTCGCCGACAAGGGCCTCAGCGGGATGACCATTGTCGCCTGGGCGCTCGCCCGCAGTCACTCGATCGGTTTGCCAATCTCCCAGTGATGCCCGAACGGGTCCACCGCGCGGCCCAGCCGCCACCCGTACTCATCGTGGACCGGCCACACCACCTTCGCGCCCGCATGAATCGCGCGCTCAAAGGCGGCATCCGGATCGTCCACCACCATCACCATTCGCACGCTTCCGCCGCCGAGCGTTTCCGGGCTGAAATTGAAATGCTCCGGCGACTCGTCCGCGACCCAGAACTCCGCGCCATCCACCGCCAGGCGCGCGACCACCGCTCCGGTATCATCGTCCAGACGAAACAACTCCACCGCGCCGAATGCCGATCTATAAAATTCGACAGCCCGCGCGCCGTTCCTCACCGAAAGCATCGGAGCGATGCTGGTCTTCAGCTTCCCGCCTTGTCCGGCCTCGTTCATCAGACGCGGTCATGATATCTCAACAGGCCCGAGGCGGCCGTTCGCGGGCTTTGGCGGGTTTTGCGCGTCAGGTCTCGTGAAGCGATATCGGTGATTCCGGTTGTGCCGGCGCAACCGCCATTTCGCGGAGGAACTCGAGCGCGGCCTCATCGGCCCAGAATCTCGGAGGCGCTTTCGAGAGGAATCCGAGATGTCCGCCATGCCCGGTCACCACCAGCCGCAAAAACGGATTGGTCCGGAATGCCTTCTGGCTATAAGCTTCGAATGGAATGTAAGGGTCGTCCTTCGCCTGGATCAGCAGCGTGGGAACGCGAATCCGGTCGAGGAAACGCGCCGCCGATTGCGTTTCGTAATAGTGGTCCGCTCCGCGGAATCCGAACGAAGGCGCGGTTATCACGTCATCGATTCCATACAGCGACCTCGCCGGCTCAAGATCCTTCAGATCGTAGCGCCCTGTCTTGATCAGCCGTGCCCGCATCCGTTTCAGGAATCGCCGCTCGTAAATTCGATTGCGCGGCTCCCCGATTCTCTTCGCGCAGGCCGCCAGTTCGATCGGCGTC
>DAIDJK010000529.1 GCA_027450225.1 Bryobacterales bacterium
ATGGATGACGACATATTCGGCGTGCGCGCCATCCCGCGTGTAGCCGAGTTCGCCGCCGGTGGCCCAGACCGGCTGGCCCGTGGCTTCGACAACGCCCGAGAAATCGCGCCCCGGCGTGCGCGGCGGCGTGGTCTGGTGGAAGCGCCCGGCCACGTTCTTTACATCGCTTGGATTGAGGGCGGCGGCGCGTACACGAACCAGAACCTCATCCGGCCCCGGCTGCGGCACTGGCAGATCACGCAGGCGGAGCGCGGAAGGATCGCCGAATTGTTCGATCCGGACTGCAAGCATGCTTATTGAATCGTACTCGCGGCGTTATTGAATCGTGCTTGCGGCGCTATTGAATCGTGCTTGCGGCACTATTGAACCGTACTCGCGGAGTTATTGAATCGTGCTGGCGCCCTCGGCCCCGAAGGATTCGAGCGGTACGTTTCGATTCACGTGCCGGTCGAGATTGATGACATACGTCTCGGAGTCGTCAATCAGGATGGGCGAATGCGTGGCGCAGATGATGCGGAAGCCGCGATCGGCCACCAGTTCCTTCAGCATCTTCAGAATGCGCCGCTGGTTGGAGACGGAAAGCGCCATCTCGGGCTCGTCGAGCAGCAGCGTGGTTCCCCGGGCAAGTGAAGGGAAATTGGTCTGGAACATGGCCAGCATCACCTGGCCGTGGCTGGCGAGCTGGAGGAACTCCATCATGTCCGGCTGATCCTTGAACGCGTCGAGCTGCATGCGGGGGTTGTGCTGCTCGGCGTCGAACAGAAAGACCTTGCCGGTTTTCGCGCCGCCGCGATCGAGCTTGTATACGTAGCCATCCACGTCTTCATCGCGAAGCGCGTAGTAGATGGAATGCAGCAGCGTGGATTTGCCTGAGCCGTTCTCACCGGCCAGCATGATGAGTGGATTCCGCAGATCCACGATCATGGGCATGTGGAAGTTCAGATTCGAGAGCACGGGGTGCGCGAGAATCTTCAGGAACATTTTCCGGCCCTCAGGATACCAGCCCGGACCGGACCAGAAGCGCTTCCGGATCGGGGTCGCGGCCCATGAAACGGCGATAGAGCTCAGCGGGGTCTTCGCTGTCGCCCCTTGCCAGGATGTTGTCGCGGAAGGCGCCGCCGACCGCGGGGCTGAAGATGCCCTCATCGCGGAAGCGCGTGAAGGCGTCGGCATCCAGCACCTCGGCCCACTTGTAGGAGTAATAACCGGCCGCGTAGGCGACGGGGCTGGCGAACAGGTGCGTGAAGCCCGCGATCATGGCGTAATCCGCGGGCAGCGGCGCGGGCGTGAACTGCTGGAGGATGTTGCGCGCGTACTGGACGACGTCGCCATCGCGCGCGGGATCGTATTCGCGATGCAGCTTCAGATCGACGAAACCAAAGCCGAGCTGCCGCATTTGCCCGTTGGCGGCGCGATAAGTTCTGGCCCGAACCATTTTGCGGAAGAGGTCTTCGGGAATCGGCTCGCCGGTCTGGTAATGCCGGGCGAAGAGGTCGAGCGCGTCGCGTTCCCAGCACCAGTTTTCCATGATCTGGCTGGGCAACTCGACGAAGTCCCAGGCGACGGCGGTACCGGCGAGGCTGCGCACTTCCACGCGGCTGAGCACGTGGTGCAGGAGATGGCCGAACTCGTGGAAGATGGTTTCCACTTCGCGGTGCGTGAGCAGCGCGGGCTTGTCGCCGATGGGCGGAGTCAGGTTGCCGCAGATGCAGCCGGAGTGCGGCTCGAATCCGCCTGGAGCGTCCACGCCGGTGATGAAGGCTTCCATCCAGGCGCCATCGCGCTTGGTCTCGCGCGGGAACCAGTCGGCGTAAAACGCGCCGACGAGCGAATCCTGCGAATCACGAACTTCATAGACGCGGACGTCGGGATGCCAGACGGGGACGGCCTCTTTGCGTTTCACCCGGATGCCGTAGAGCCGCTGGACGATCTGGAACATGCCATCGACGACGCGCTCGGCGGGAAAGTACGGGCGAAGCTGTTCTTCATCGAAATCGTAAAGCGCGCGGCGTTGTTTCTCGGCGTAATAGCCGACATCCCACGGTTCGAGTTTGCGGCCGGCGAAGGCTTCGAGCGCGGCGTTTTCGATGGCGAAGAACTTGTCCGTCTTCGTCTTCAGGTCTTCGACGAACGCCATGGCGCGGTCGCCTTTGTGGGCCATGCGGTCGTGCAGCACGAAGTCGGCGAAATCGGCGAAGCCCAGCAGCTTTGCCTTCTCTTTCCGCAGTTCGAGGATGCGCAGAATGAGCGGGCGGTTGTCATGATCGCCTTTTGCGGCGCGGGTGGCGAAGGCCTGCCACATGTTGTGGCGGATTTCGCGATCGTCCAGATAAGTCATCACCGGGACGTAGCTGGGCGCCTGGAGGGTGAAGCGCCAGCCTTCCACCTTCTTCGCGGCAGCGCTCTGCCGGGCGGCGGCCATGGCGCTTGGCGGCAGGCCGGCGAGCTTCGATTCGTCGGTGATGACGAGTTCCCAGGCGTTGGTGGCGTCGAGGACGTTTTCGGAAAACTTCGTGGTGAGCTTCGTCAGCTCGACATCCATTTCCGCCAGCCGCTTCTTGCCGGCGGGGTCGAGTTCGGCGCCGTGGCGGCGGAACGAATCGAGCGTCCTGGTGAGGAAGCGGAGCTTCGCGCCGCGGAGAAGCTTCGCGTCACTGGTTTCCGCGTAGGCCTTCAGCTTGTTCCAGAGGCCTTCGTTGAGCGGGATGCGCGAATAGAATTCGCTCGCTTCCGGCTCGACCGCGTTCCAGGCGGCGCGCAGCTCGGGACTGGTATTCACGGATTCCAGGTGCCGGACGACGGCCATCGCGTAGTCGAGATTCTCGGTGGCCTTTTCGAGAGCCAGCATCGTGTTCTCGAAGGTACGCGGCGAATCGTGTGCCGCAATGGAATCGATGGCGGTCTGGGACTTCGCGATCAGCTGGCGGATTCCGGGCTCGACGTCGGCGACCGCTATGCGATCGAACGGGATGAAGAAGTTGATGGTAAGAAGCGGATTCTCAGGCATGCTTTCGACCGAAGCAAAACACTTCTTCCAGCTTACCTGCATCGAATTTGCGGGTGAAGGGACTTACTCGTAACGCAGGGCTTCGATGGGATCGAGGCGTGAAGCTTTGAGCGCCGGCAGAAATCCGGCGATGAGCCCGATGGCTTCCAGAACGACGGTGGAGGTGACGATGGCGAAGGTGGAAACCTGGAGGTGAATATCGCCCGTGCCGCTGGTGTCCTTGAACAGCGGCCCGAGCAGCGGCAGCGTCCGGATGGCCGCGGTTGCGCCCCAGCCGATGAGGACGCCGATGAGACCGCCGGCGGTGACGATGGTCATGGCTTCCAGCAGAAACTGCGCCAGCACGGCGCCGCGGGTGGCGCCAATGGACTTCATGACGCCGATTTCGCGCGTGCGCTGCGTAACCGAAACCAGCATGATATTGGCCAGACCGATGCCGCCGATGGCGAGCGTGAGCGAGCCGATGAGCCCGAGCAGCACCTGCAAAGCGATCGACATGGTATCGATCATCTTCATGAATTCGTTGAAGACGAAGAGCTGCAGCGCGCGCTCGTCGTTGGGCGAAAAGTTATGCACGCGCGCCAGCACGGCGCGAACGTCCCGAATGGCCTGCTGGCGGAACATCGGGTTGGCGGGCATCCAGACGATATCGTCCGGATACTTCGTGTTCTTGAAGAGCGCGGCGGTGGAGAGCGGAATGAAGACGCATTCGTTATCCGGCGTGTTGTAGTTGGAGATCTGGGTTTTCGTCTTCAGCAGACCGACAATCTGGAACGGCTGGCCGTTGATGGTGATGGATTCGCCGACGGGCGGGATTTCGCCGAACAGTTTGGTGGCGGCTTTGGCCCCGAGCACGGCGGTGCGTTCTTTCTGCTGGTAATCTTCGGGCGAGATCCAGCGGCCTTCGGACATGGTCATATTGCGGACCTTGCCATAGGCCGGCTCCACGGCGCGCACCGAGAGGCTGAGCTGGCGATAGCCGCGCACGACGGTGGCGTTGCGCAGCATCATCTCGGCCGAGATGGCGCCGACCAGCGGGACGTTGTCGCGAATAAGCTGCACGTCGTCGAGTTCGAGGCGGATCTTGCGGCCGGACCGCTCGCCGCCCGCCTGAGTGGAGGTCTGGCCGCCGAACATGAGAACAAGATCCTGTCCCACGGACTGGAACGAAGTCTTCAACGCGCTGCCGAAGCCTTCGCCATAGGAATACAGAATGACGAAGCACGCGACGCCCCACGCGAGACTCGCCATGGTGAGCAGACTGCGATAGCGGTTGAAGTTCAACGCCGAAGCCGCTTCGGAAATGATGCCGCGAACGCTCATCTTTTATCTCTTACGCGCACAACGCCCGCCCGAGTGACGGGCTGTGCGCTCGTTTTATTCTCTTCTTATCTTTCGTACCGCAATGCCTCAACGGGAGTGAGCGAAGCCGCTTTCCAGGCGGGGACCAGCGCGGACGCGATCGCGATGACCGTAAGCGCCGCGAATGCCGCCGCGGTGGTGGCCCCGCTGACCGGCAGCCCGGGAAACATGGAAGGCATGGGAACCAGCTTCAGCAGCGCGGAGAGGCCGAACGCGACCGACCAGCCCACCGCGCCGCTGGCGAAGGCGAGAACGCAGCCTTCCACCAGAAAATCCGCCATGATGCGGAGACGCGTGGCGCCGAGCGCTTTTCGCAAACCGATCTCGCGGGTGCGCTCGGAAACCGTGACCAGCATGATGTTCATGACTCCGATGCCGCCGAGCGACAGAGTGACCAGCGCGATGAAAGCGAGGAACACAGTCATCGAATCGAAGATGCCGTCCACCTGCTGCTGATCTTCCACGGTGTCCCAGATGCCGATGGCGTTCTCGTCGCGCGGATCGAAATCGTGATCGCGGGCGAGCACGCGGCGAACCTGAAGCTGCGCCTCCTCATAGTTCTGTTTGAGGCGTGGCCGGTAGAGAATCTCATCCAGATAACCGGGGACGTAATAGGTTTTGGGAGGAAAATCGCGCGCCATGGTGGAGTAAGGGACGAAGATTTTCTTCTCATCCATGCCCGAATAGCTGCTGTTCTGGTCCTTGTTCGCCATGATGCCGATGACGCGGAAGGGCAGGGAATTGATGGAGATGACGGAGCCGAGCATGTTGGGGCGCGTGCCGAACAACTGCTTCTTCACGTCTTCGCCGATGATGCAGACGCGCTCTGCGCCGCGCTCATCCATGGGGCCGATGAAGCGGCCCTCGGCCAGGGGAATGGTGCGCAGCTGATTGAACTCGGGCTCGACGCCGCTTACGTCGAAGCTGCCGCTGTTGAAGGCGCTGGTGGCGCTCACGTTGCCTTCGAGTTCGGGCGTGACCAGGGAGACGAGATAACACTCGCGCCGGATATTCTCCACATCGGAATAATTCAGGCGGATGCGTTTGCCGGCGCGTTCGCCGCCGGCCTGCATCTCCGTGCGGCCGCCGAAGACGGTGGCGAGGTTCTGGCCGAGCGATTTCATGTTCGCGCTCTGGCCCTCCTTGAAACCATCGCCCATGGCGACGATGATGACGATGGAGGCGAGACCCCAGGCGATGCCGGCCATGGTGAGGAAGCTGCGCAGCTTGTTGCGCATCAGGCTGCCCGCCACCTGCGAAAAAAGCTCCCTCAGGTAAACCATCGTCTACTGCAGGATCACCTGCTCGCCTTCCGTGAGCCCCTTCAGCACTTCCGTCTTCGCGCCGTTGCTGATGCCGGTGAGGATGGCCACTTTGCGGAAGCCCTCCTTCTTCGTCGAATCGGGCACCTCGACCGCGGTGGATTTGTCCTTGTTGTAGAGCACCGCGCCTTCCGGAATGGCGAGAACATGTTTGTGTTCATCGAGAATGATCTCGGCGTTGGCCGTCATGTCGGCCTTCAGGATGTGCTTGTCGTTCGAAATGGAGACCCGCACTTCGAATGTGGTTACGTTGTCCTTCTCGACTCCCATCGGCGAGATTTTTGTGACGCGGCCCATGAACTTCTGGTCCTTGAACGATTCGACGGTGATTCTGGCGGGCTGCCCGAGATAGACCTTGCCGATATCGCTTTCATCCACTTTGCCTTTGACGTAGACCTCGTTCAGATCGCCGATGGTCATGATGAGCGTGGCGCTCGAACCGACCACGAGGATGGAACTGACGGCGGTGCCGACTTCGCTGTCGCGCGAGAGGACGATGCCGTCGATGGGCGAAACGATGGTCGCGTTCTGGAGATTCTCCTTCGCCATCGAGAGCGCCGCATGCTGCTGCTCGAGCGAGGCCTGGGCTTTCGAAATCGCCGCCTGGGCGGTGGCGAGATTCGCCTGCGCGGAGGCCTGCTTCTGCACTGCCATCGCATACGCTTTCTCGGCGTCGTCCTTCGTGTTCTGCGCAATCAGACCGTCGGCGAACATGCGGCGCGCGCGGTCCATGTCGCGCTTCAGGAACGGCACGTCCGGCCCCTGGGCATCGACTTTGTACTTCGCGAAATCGGCTCTCGCGCTTTCCAGATTCGCCTGCGCGACATCGAGCGCGGCCTGCTGTTCGCGAACCGCGGGGAGAAGATCGTTCTGATCCAGCTCGCAAATCACTTCGCCTTTGTGGACGAAATCGCCCACATTCACCGGCAGCTTTTCGATGATGCCGCTCGCCTTACTCTTGATTTCGACTTTCGTGACGGGCTCGATCTGCCCGGTGGCGACGACGGAGCGGGCCAGATCGATGCGCTCCACTTTGGCCAGCTTTTCGGGATCGATCTTCGCCGGCTTGGCGTTGATGGTGTGAACGGCGAATGAGGCCGCGCCGATTACGATCAGGAACGTCAGCAGGAACCAGGGCCAGTGCTTGCGCTTTTTCGCCGCCATGAGGTCTCAAAGGAATATACGCACGGCAGGCATGAAAGTTCGCGAGCGGCTCCGGATTCAGTGAAATCCGGCGCCGTCAATCTGACCCGGTCAGCGTCAGCCACTTGCCGCGGTAGAAATACCAGACTGACGAGGCTTTTTCGACGAAGGCGTCGTTAATGCCCTGATGATCAATCGGCGGCGGTTTCGGGCCTCCGTAAGCGCGATAGTGCTCCATGATGAAGCTTTTGCCGACGGGCGCGACCTCTCTCGAATAGAAGATGCCCTCGGCCGGCGTGCCGCCCTGGAGGAGGCTTCGGTCCTCGGACCGGCCGATCGCAGCCGGATTCTTTTCCGAGCCGTTCCAGAACACGAGAATTCGCGATACGCCGTGTATCGAGCAGAGAACCGCCCAGTCGGTTTGGCCGGGCCTGGCGAACTCACCCTTTATCACGTTGCCGCGGCGCCTGGAGCCGACCTGCGGAATTGTGCATCCCCGCCGATCCAACTCCTGAACCAGATCTGGAGGAAGTTCGGAGAACGCCTTGGGGGGAATCCGCACGATGTGTCTCTCCGCCTCGTCGAACTGCCGCTGATACTCGGGCGACAGCTGGGCGAATGCGGAAACAGCGATCGCGACCAGGAGGAAGATCCGAATCACACGGCCCGGCCCCCAGATGGCTCGTTGGCTGTGAAACGCCGGCGAATCCAGATGAGCCCCACCAGACCGGCTATCAGGAGCGTGTAACTGCGGGGCTCAGGAACTGCCGATGGGGAGATCACGGCGCTGGCATTGTCGATGCCGATGTATTCGCCGCCAGCCGTCGAAAGGCCGATAATACTCAGTTGCGTTGACGATGAGGATGCGACGAAATTGAAGCTTTCCGGATTCCACACCGCAGGGCGCGGATCACCCGAGCCGGACGTGAACACGCCCGAGAAGTTTCCCGCCATCGCTTTCACGGACACCGGGCCGCCAAACGACGTCGAGTTGCCTCCATAGCCAAGGTCGAAGCTCACCGTATAGGTGTCGCCCACCATCGTCGCGAACGTCTGCGAAACGCCGCCGTAGGCTCCGGAGTCGGCGTAGCCGGTCAGGTCCAGGAAATACAGGCCATCCGACGCGCCGATTCCGTAAGGGTTTCCGCTTTTGATCCACGCCGTGGGAACCCCGTTGACGGTAAGCCATCCCGGTATGACGGACGAGCCGGAATTCAGCTCATCCACGCTGTTTGCATCGCCCACGAAAGTGTTGTTCAGATTCTCGAAGCTTCCGTTGGTAAGAAGGTTGGCCCTGGCGCTTACACAGCTTATGGCGGAAACGATCGCGATCAAACCAGCGGCGCTTCGCATTGCAATCCTCCGATGCAGGTTAACTGTCCGCGTTCTCCGTCGCAGAAAGCGACTTCATGATATCGCCATTCCGGCCGCATGGAAGCTTCTTTTGTGGCTCCTGCGCCGCCATGGGTGTCTCCGAACCCGAATTGAAGGTTTCGCAATCCAGCTGTAAGAAAATCCGCGCGGCAGCGACTACCTCAGACAGAGAGCCGATGTGAGTGATCCGGAACGCTGGTACGAACAAGCCACCGCTGAATTCGGTCCGGCTCTCGCGCGTCTGGCGCGCGGCTACGAAGCCGATGCGGAAAAACGCCGCGATCTGATGCAGGAGATTCACATGGCGCTGTGGCGCAGCTTCCGGACGTTCGGCCGGCAATGCTCACTGCGCACGTGGGTTTATCGGGTGGCGCACAACACGGCCACCGGCTGGGCCATGCGGGAGAAACGGCTGAAGTCGGAAACGCTGGTGGGCCTCGATGAGATGGAGAGCGTCGCGGTGGAAGCGGGAGCGGAACGCGGCATTACGCTCGAGCGGCTCACGGGGTTGATCCGGCGATTGAAACCGCCCGACCGCCAGATCATCCTGCTGTATCTGGAAGGCATGGACGCGGCCGAGATCGGGGAACTGGCGGGCATTTCGGCGTCGAACGCGGCGACGAAGGTGCATCGCATCAAAGCTCTGCTTGCGCGCGACTTCAACGCGGGGGTCGGCAATGCCAGATAACCAGCAGCCGGATCGCATGAGAGATGTGTGGCAAACCCAGGAGGTGGAGAAAGTGACGATTACGATGGACGAAATCAGGCGCCGCGCGGACCGGTGGGAACGGCGCATCCGGCGGCGAAATCTGCGGGAATACGCGGCAGGCGCGATCGCCACCGCCGTGCTGCTGTTCCAGGCGAGGCATTTCAGCTTTGCGGACGGCTGGCCGGTGTGGCTGCTGATTGCCGGCACGGCATGGATGATGTGGCAACTGCACCGGCGCGGTTCGGCGAAACCGATTCCGGGCGATCTGGGAGTAACCGGTTCGGTGCGCTTCTACCGGCAGGAACTCGAGCGCCAGCGCGATGCGCTTCGCGCCGTCTGGTCCTGGTATCTGCTGCCACTGGTCCCGGGGCTGGTGGCCGTGATGGCGAACGCGGCCATGCACCACCGGATCAACGCGGTCTGGTATGTATGCCTGGGAGCGTTCCCGCTTGGCCTCGCGGCGATCTGGAAGCTGAATAAGGCCGCGGCGGCGCGGATCGAACGCAAGATCGAGGAGATGAAATCGTTCGAGTAATTCGAAAGGCGCTTACGACGCCGTGAGCGCCTTGCTAATGGCCGCGCGAATCTGCTCGGGTTTCGCGAGGCCCTGAATCTTCTCGACGGGATTGCCGTTGCGGTCGAGCACCACCGTGACCGGCAATTCGGGCAGCGAGCCGGTTCCGAGACCCACCGTGTATTTCATCGGCATCTGCTTCAGGAACGGTTTCACCGATTCCGCGCCGTCTTCATCCAGCGAGATTCCGACCACTTCCACGCCCTTCGGCCCCAGTTCCTTCGCGATGCGGTTGAATTCCGGAATCTCGCTGCGGCAGGGGACGCACCAGGTGGCCCAGTAATTCACCACCACCACTTTGCCTTTCCATGCCGCGGGCGAAAGGTCCCCGCCATCGAGTTGGTGGAACGGCGTGGCATCGAGCGCGGGCGCAGAAGATGGCGCGGGCGCGGCGTTCGCGTTCACGGCTCCGCCCGGCGCGGCGGGCTTCGAATTCAGAAAGGCAAGATATTCATCCGAACTATGCGTCAGCCCGGGAAATGTCGCGACGACGTTTCGGTCCGCGTCATAGAGCACATAGAAAGGAATGGCCACGGTCTGGAATTTGTCTTCTTCGAGCTTCTGGTTCCGCTCGGAAGCCGCATCCGTGCCGTCGGTATACAGATCCACCAGCACCAGATTTTTCATCACGCGCGCGACTTCCGGCCG
>DAIDJK010000530.1 GCA_027450225.1 Bryobacterales bacterium
CGTCGAAAATAACCTTGGGTCAGCGAACCCAAGGACAATTGTTCGGGGCGCACGACGGGGGAACGATCGCGCTCGAAACGCCAGTGGCCGCCAGCCACGTCGCAGCCAGTGTAAGAACCATGATAAGTTTGCGCATCTGTCTATCTCCTTGTAAGTGCAGGCTTGAATCGCCTACTCTCGGAGTGTAAACTTACCGCGCGCCGCGCCGGGAAGTGAACCCGAAAGCGTCTGCTATTCGGAACGATGGACGCGTGTCATTCCCGGAAACGTCTTCTTTCATCCATTTTTGTGGATGGTTGAGAACGAAACGGGTTGGACGCGTGAAGGACGTCTGCTGATGAATCCCGAATTCCAAACTGCTGTCGCCGAGAACTGGCGGCGCACTCTCAACCAGATACCGACTGTAATCGGACGGCTGGCATTCCTCACCTCGCTCCGCTCTTCCACCACCGGCGCATACGAACACTTTGGCCTTTCGCAGCGCCTCGGCCCCGATGCCTCAGCCAGGCTGCTTCGCGATGTACATATGGAAGTGTTTGAAAGCTGGCTCTGCTTCGGCCTGGAACGTCAGAAGGAAGAGCTGGAAGAATATCTCGCCGCGACAGGCCCCGACAAACGCGAAATCCTCTCCAATTGGCTCTATTTGAAACCTTGGAATGCGTGGGTTCCGGCCGAATCCCGCGACGTGGAACGTGAGTTGTTCAACGCCGATATCTCCGCCGCCCTCGAATTGCTCAGGATCGAGTACGGGGTGGCTTCGCGGGATCCAGATCTATAGCCAGGCCTACCACCTGCCCTATCACGTCGATCTCGCCCGGATATTTGAAGTTCAGCACCTGAGCGTCCGACGCCGGGTCCGGGATCAGGCTCATCATGCCGTCCCGCAGGCTGCACCACCGGCAGTAGTGCCCGTCGCGATGCTCGAGAAAATAGATCGGTCGCTCGCTCTGGCTTGTCCATCCGCTCGTCTGGATTTTCCGCCGGCTCTCGTCGATAACCAGCAGCGCGCCCGGCGGGATCGTCGGATGCATGCTCCAGTCCTCCGTTCCCACGAAACCGTAGCGAAACCGCCGCACATCCACTCCGCCCACCAGCGCCAGCGGCAGTTTACCCCACCGCTGTACCACTTCGCTCAGGAAAAACGTCCGCCGCAGATCGATTCCCGGATCGAGCGCGATGGGGACATATGCCTCGGCAATATTCTCCTGCGAGAGATTGACGGCGTGGGTCTTCTGCACGTGGATCAGACCCACATCCGCCGCGATCGCCTCGACGGGCACTCCGTACCAGCCTAGTACTTCATTGAGGTCCAGCCTGTATATGCAACAAAGCGAATACAGCCGATAGATTGACGGAAGCGTCCCCTGATTCTCGATGTCGGAGAGCCGGCTGATCAGGACCACGAACTCCGGATTACCGTGGCGTTCCGCGATCTGCTGGCTGAACAGCTCTACATCGCGAAACTTGAGGTTCAGCCTCTCGCGCGCGCGCCGAAGCCGCTGTCCGGCGCCCTCCGTGCTATGATCCTGTCTCTGGATAAAACCCGCGGGCGCGTTCGGCACGTTCGAGCCCTTTCAGAGGGATTATAACCACGGAGCTGTTCCTTGCACAACAATAAAGGCGATGTCCTGTTCTGAAAACGGAACAGGCTGCGGCCGGAGGTATATCTGCGAATCGTTCTGGGGATAACGGGCGCCAGCGGCGCCGTCTACGCGGTGCGTCTGCTCGAGCGTCTTCAGGGCAGGCCGGGCGTCGAAATTCACCTGATTTTGTCCCGCGCCGGCGAAAAGACCGTGGCCATTGAAACCGGTCGAATAAAAGCTGAATTGAAAACCTTATCGAATTATTTATGGAATGTCGAGGATATCTCGGCTCCCATGGCCAGCGGCTCGTTCCCGGTTGACGGCATGGTGATAGCCCCGTGCTCCATTCACACCATGTCCGCCATCGCGCACGGCATCTCCTCGAACCTGCTTATTCGCGCCGCCGATGTGATGCTGAAAGAGAAGCGCCGCCTCGTTTTAATGGTCCGCGAGAGCCCCTTTCATCTGGGGCATCTGCGCACCATGACGCTCCTTGCCGAGATGGGCGCCATCATAGCCCCGCCCATTCCGGGCTTTTACAACCGGCCGCGGACCATTGAGGATCTGGTGGACACGAGCGTCGACAGAGTTCTGGATTTGCTGGGCCTTCCGGACGATCGGATTCGCCGCTGGCAGGGTCCGGAATGGGCGGCAGGGGAATGAAATCGATCTCGTTCCAGGGGGAACTTGGAGCCTTCAGCCAGGTCGCGGCCGATCAACTGGCCGGCGGCGCTTACCGCGCAGTGCCGCTTCCGGCCTTCGACGCCGTCTTCGCTTCAGTGGCAAACGGAAAATGCGACCGCGCGGTGATCCCGATTGAGAACACCTTACACGGTTCTGTTCACGAAAACTACGATCTGCTGCTGAAGTACCCCCTGCTGATCGAAGCCGAAACTTCGGTCCGAATCGTTCACAACGTCATAGCCCCTCCCGGCGTGCGTTTCAGCAGCATACGCCGCATCTATTCGCATCCGGTAGCTCTGAACCAGTGCCGCCGCTTTTTCGAGAAACACCCCGAAATCGAGCGCACCCCGTTTTACGATACGGCCGGCACCGTCAAGATGATCATGAGCGAACTGCCCGCCGGCGCCGCCGCCATTGCTTCAGCCGCCGCGGCCCATCAGTACGGCGCTTCCATCCTCAGGAAGTCCATCGAAGACGATCCCGAAAACTTCACGCGCTTCTTTTTACTGGCATTAAACCACACAAAACGCCGCGGCGCGAGGGCAAAAAGTCCGAGACAAATAAAATATAAAACCTCCATCGTTTTCAGTATGCGCAACGTTCCCGGCGGTCTTTTTCGCGCGCTGGCGGCTTTCGCCCTGCGGGACCTGAACCTTACAAAAATCGAATCCCGCCCGCTCCGGGGCCGTCCCTGGGAGT
>DAIDJK010000531.1 GCA_027450225.1 Bryobacterales bacterium
CGCAGGAATTGCTGGATCACGCTGTGCAGCATCGGCCCCCGCCATACGAGCGGCTTGTCGCCCGGCGAGAGAAAGCCCATCGACATCAGCTTCACCCCGTATTTTTCGAGCGGCTGGATGCGTTCGCCGATCGCGCCCGGCGTCTGGTTGGTGCCCATCATCAGCGGCACATTGGGGCCGTAGACATCGGCGTCCAGCAGTCCGACTTTGTAGCCGAGATTCGCGGCCGCAATCGCGAGATTCACTGAGACCGTGGTTTTTCCCACGCCTCCCTTGCCGCTTCCCACGGCGATCAGATTGCGCACGCCCGCAATGGGCAGCTTCGGCGGAGCCTGTTGACCTGGTGACATATATATACCGATGTTCGCTCATGCCCTCAGAGCATCAGTTGTCCGCCATTCACCTCGATGGTTTCGCCGGCGATGTAGCTGGCCGCGCCGGACGCAAGAAACGCGATGGCCGTGGCGCATTCCATCGACGTTCCGGTGCGCCCCATCGGGATGCCCGCCACGAAACCGCGGATCATCTCGGGAGTCGAAAACACTTCGTGGAACGGCGTATCGATCACGCCCGGCGAGACGGCGTTCACGCGCACCCCGCCCGGCGCCAGTTCGCGCGCCAGACCTTTGGTGAACGTGATCAGCGCGCCTTTCGCCGTTGCATAAGCGAGCGCGCCGGGTCCGCCGCCGTTCCTTCCCGCAATCGAGACGATATTGATGATCGCGCCCGTTTTCCGTTCCACCATCGAAGGCGCGACCAGCCGCGAACAGATCATCGCGCTCGTCAGGTTCAGGTTCAGGATCTCGTTCCAGCGCTCGTCCGTAATCTGCGCAATCCGCTGCCGCTCGACGAGCGATCCGGCGTTGTTCACAAGAATGTCGATGGCGCCAAGCTCTTTCGTGGTCTGCTCCACCATCGATTCGATCTCCTCGCGCCGCCGCACATCGGCTTTGATCAGGAGCGGCTTCGCGCCGAGCTGTTCGATTTCGCCGCGAACTTTCTCGGCGCCCTTTTCGTTCGCGTGATAGGTGAACGCCACGCGCGCGCCCAGATCGGCGAACACGCAGGCTGTTGCTGCGCCGATGCCCGAGGAGGCGCCCGTAATCAGGGCCGTTTTGCCCGTCAGATCCAGATAATTACGCATAAGATGTAAGGGATTGAATCGCCAGCTTATCAGAACCCCGATCTGCGCCCTCGCGTGGGCATTGCTCGCCACGGCCGCGGAGCCCGTTTACTATCCGCCTCCGGATGCGGCAGGCGGCTGGCGCACGCTTTCCGGCGCCGCGACGATCCGCAAAGTCGCGGGCATGGACGTGGCCCGTCTCGACCAGGCTTTCGAATACGCGCAGCGCACCAGCCAGCATGGCGGACTGCTGGTGGTGCGGCACGGCTGGCTGGTTTACGAACGCTATTACGGGCGCGGCAACAGGATGGCGAATCCGTCGATGGCGTCGGTCGGCAAAGCGTACGCCAGCATCGCCTGCGGAATCATGCTGCGCGATGAGCACGACAAAATTCCCGATGGACTCGACCAGAAAGTCTTCAATGAGCGCTATCTTCCCGAAGCGCTCCCGCTGGACGATCCGCGAAAAGCCGACATTTCTCTCGGCCAGCTGCTCACCATGGCGGCCGGTCTGCATGGCGATGGCGCCAATCCCGGTTTCGTGAACGGCGAGCCCACGAAGCTCGATCCGCTTCCGCGTCCCGATAGGTCGCTCGGCCAGGACCTCGTCGCCCTGCGTACGCCGCTCTGGACCGATCCCGGCGGCGGCTATTCGTACTGTTCGAATTCGCCGCATATCGCATCCATCGTGCTGCGACACGTCACCGGCATGGAGATGCAGCAGTACCTCCAGCAGAAGCTGGCGAAGCCGATGGGCTGGGGCGAATGGGGCTACGCCACTCACATCAACGGCGTGACGCTGCCGCACACGCCAGGCGGCGGCAATATTGCCGTGCATTCCACAGACGCTCTGCGCTTCGCGTATCTTCTGCTTCACAAGGGCCGGTGGAATTCCGGGCAACTTGTTCCGGCGGACTATGTGGCCCTGTGCGGCCGGCCGTCGAAATACCAGAAGCATGCGCCGTTCAGTCTGATGTTCGAAGTGAACGCCGATGGCCACGTTGCCGGCGCGCCGCGAGACGCGTTCTTCAAATCGGGCGCGGGCGGCTTCGGCGTCTACGTGATCCCCTCGCTCGACATGGTGATCTACAAGATGGCCGGCAGCGATTCGCAATATGGTGAATCGCTAACCGGCATCCCGCAGAATTATCCAGTCGATCATTCGCGCGACAACTGGAAACCTTCGCCGCATACCCAGTTCAGCGACGGCCCGATTGGCGTGGATGACGGCGTTCGCCGCACGCTGGAGATGGTGGTCGCTGCGGTCGACGAGTAATGCCGAGTAACCCCAGATTCAAATCCGGTGAAACGCGCGTAGAATCTCGCGCATGCCGTATTGCAGCGCCACGGGCCGGCCGTGCGGGCAGGCCATCGGGTATTCGGTTTTCGCGAGCGCCTGCAGCAGCCATTCCATCTTTCGCTGATCGAGCGGGGTATTGATCTTGATGGCCGCGCGGCACGCGATCGACGCGGCAATTCCGCGGCGAAGATCCGTAATGGATACGGCGCGCAATTCATTTTCGGCGGTTTCGAGAATCTCGAAAACCACCCGCTCGAGATCCCCCGCCGCAATCGCGGCAGGCGCGGCCTTCACCGCGATGGTGCGGTTTCCGAATGGCTCGGTGTCGAAGCCCGAAGCGCGAAGTTCATCGGCGATCCTCGCGTACTCGATCTGCTGCTCCGGCGTGAGTTGCAGGATCATCGGCATCAGCAACTGCTGCACTTCGATGCGCCCGGAGGCCTGCTGTTCGAGCACCTGCTCGAACAGGATGCGTTCGTGCGCCACGTGCTGATCGATGATCCACAGGCCGCCCTGGCCGGCCGCGATGATGAAGCTCGAATGCAATTGCCCGAGCGGCCGCAGGTCGCCGATTCCGGCCATGGAGGATTCGGCTTCATAACTGCCTGCCGGAAAGGCCCCGTGCGTGTCGGGCACGCGCAATCGCAAGGGTTCCGCGGCGGGAGCAGGGGGAGCAACTTCCGTGAAATCGAAGCGCGCGGTCGGCGGCGCAACCGGATGCAGCGCGAATTCGCTCGCCGGCATCGGCGATGCCGCGCGCGCCGCTTCGTTCTCCATC
>DAIDJK010000532.1 GCA_027450225.1 Bryobacterales bacterium
TCTGTCTGATCCGGCGCCACGTGGTCTGCCGGCAGATGCGCCTTCCCCAGCGGCACGGTCACTATGAACATCGACCCTTCGCCCAGCCGGCTTTCCGCGCGAACCGTCCCCCCATGCAGCCGCACCAGTTCCTGCACCAGCGCGAGCCCGATCCCGCTGCCCTCGTTGGTTCGCCCTTCCGTGTTCGGAACCCGGTGGAATCGCTCGAACAGCCGCGGCATCTCTTCCGCCGGAATTCCCGCGCCCGTATCGCGGACGCGCAATTCGGCCGCGCCGTCCGCCTTCCGCAGCGTCACCTCGATCTCGCCCTGCAGAGTGAACTTGAACGCGTTGGAGACCAGGTTCAGCACGATCTTCTCCCACATCTCCCGGTCCACATACACCGGCTCGCCGACCGGCGCGCAGTCCACCACGAACTGCAATCCGGCCGCGTCCATCGCCGCCCGGAAGTTCGAACACAAGTCCGCCGTCAGCGCCGCCAGATCCACCGGCGAATACGCCGCCTGAATCCGCCCCGCCTCGATCCGCGAAAAATCCAGCAGCGAATTCACCAGCTTCAGCAGCCGCAGGCTGTTGCGATGCGCCGCCGCCACGTCATCCCGGTGCTTCGGCGCGAGATTTTCCGAGTCTTTGAGGATCTCCTCGAGCGGCCCCAGCATCAGAGTCAGCGGCGTTCGGAACTCGTGACTCACGTTCGAGAAGAATTCCGTCTTCGCCTTGTCGAGCTCCGCCAGCGCCTCCCCGCGCCGCCGCTCTTCCTCATAGGCCCGCACATTGCCAATGCCCGTCGCGATATGGTCCGCCACCAGCGAAAGGAAACTGCGGTATTGTTCGTCGAGCGCGCGCCGCGGGCTGATGCCCACGATGAGAATCCCGTACAGGCTCTCCGCGCCGGGCTTCCCGATCGGCAGCGCCACAGCCGTTTGGACCGGGTCCGGCCATGTCGCCCCCACAATGGGCCCGAATCGCGGCAGAACGTCGTCCACGAACACCGTCTGCCGCTCGGAAATCAGCCGCGCAAGCGGCCATCCCGCGTCATCCGCGCCATCTTCGAAGTCGAGCGTTTCCGGCGCTCCGGATGAACCTTTTTCGAGACCACCGCACTGTTCGAGCGTGAACGACTGTGCGCCCGTCGCTCGATACAGCAGACAAAACGCCAGATCGGCCGGATTGCGGCGCAGGATATTCGCCGATTCCGTCCAGATATCGCTTTCACTTTCCGCCTGAGACGCCAGCGCCGCCAGGTCCCCGATCATCGTCAGCCGCCGCTCGCCGATCACCCGCGCCGTCGTTTCCGTGGTCGTGACCATCACGCCGCCCACCTCCGACGTTTCATCGCGGATCGGGCTGTAGGAGAACGTGAAGTAACACTCCTCCAGATACCCGTTGCGTTCGAGCGACATCAGAAAGTCCTCGTACCCGAACGCCTGCCCCCGGCGCACCTCTTCGAACATCGGCCCGATCACCGGCCATATCTCGCGGAAAGTTTCCCGCGTGCTGATTCCCAGCGCCTGCGGGTGCTTGCTCGACCCCAGAATCGGCAGGTAACCGTCGTTATAGAACTGTATGTATTCCGTTCCCCACGCGATATACATGGGGAACTTCGATTCGAGAAGAATACTTACAGACGTGCGCAGACTCTGCGGCCAGTTCTCGACCGGTCCCACCGCGGTGGAACGCCAGTCGCGCTCCCGCATGAACCTGCCCATCGTCCCGCCGCCCGAAAGGCAGCTCGCGTCGCTTGCGCTCCGCATCAATCCCGGCTCGCGCTCATGTGTTTTGTTTTGACCGGCCTTTAAGCCGATTTTATCGAACGGAAAAGCGGGATTGACGCGGAGACGGCGCAACAAACGCCGGAAATCGTCCCTATGTGGTTTGCCCGGCGGCCACTGCAATGGCCGGCGCCGGCGTTGTCACCAGCTTCTGCAATCCGGCCAGATAAGTCGTCAGATGATGCGCGTAAGTCACGTCGAGCACCCGGAACCCGCCATGCACCAGTTCTTCCTTCCCTACGTGTTCATAAAGCGGCGGCAACGGAACCTGCGGGACCAGATCCCCGAAGTTCACCACCCGGTAGCACGTCGCGATCGTACGGTTGAAAACCTCCGCCCAGTCCGGCGCCCCCGCGCGCGGTCCCGCGAACGTATACATCTCGGGCGCGATCGGCAGCAGATTCCGCCGGATATCCAGCGTCGCGAATTCCGCCAGCGCCCCTCCCAGGCTGTGCCCGGTTACCAGAATGCGCTGCGCTCCCTGGCAGTTCTCCTTCAGCAGATCGAAAATCGACTGGCGAATCTGAACGTAAACCAGCTGAAATCCCAGATGAACCGTTCCCGCATCCGGGTCCGGAATGAAGGGCGTCGGCACCGCGGCCACGTCGTCGATCCATTCCCAGATGGTTTCCGTTCCGCGGATCGCCACCATCGCCGTCTTCTCGGCGGCATTCCACGCCACCAGCCCGAAGATGCTGCTTTCCATCACAGCCTTCATGGCGATCATCTGTTGCGATGCCGGCGCGGCCGCCATATGCGGCGCGGCGTGCTGCGGGTTCGCCCTGATCAATCCTACAGACGTAAAACCTGGCGGCAGCACCACCGGCGGCTCGGGGACGCTCATCACCAGGTAGGCGGCTGCCGCCCCCGGATAGATCGTCGTAATGTCGAAGTGCGGATCGAATTCCATATTTTCTCCTTGCTCGGCCGAAACGGGCTCGATAGGCGCGGCTCCGCGCTCTCGCCGTTTCGCCTTCAGATGTTCAAGCGCAAAAACACGCCTCGCAGTGACATCCCCGCGAATGGAACCGAACGCGATTTACAACTTTGCTCGCGCCGGACTTTTGCCCCTGCACGGCCTCTGGTCATCGCGCGGCGCCTTCCGCAACTCATGCTACAAGGAGTCATGCAGCCTCCCAAACCGTATCGGCCCCAGCCGCCCTTTCACCGGTCGATACCGGTCCCGCCGCAACCCGGGCCGGTCGCGCAACGGACACTCGCTCCGCAGCCTCCCCAGCCGTATCGGCCGCAGCCGGCCGTTTACCGGCCCTTGCCGGTTCCCCCGCCGCCCGCGCGCGTCGCGCAGCGGATGCCCGTAATCCCGGCGCCTCCACGTGTTCGCGTCCA
>DAIDJK010000533.1 GCA_027450225.1 Bryobacterales bacterium
ATTCCTCGGCCTTCAACTCCGCAAGGCCGTCCGGATATGTGTACCTGCGGATCGTCTTGTCCACGCCTTCTTCCAGCATAAGGGCTGAGCAGGGGGAAGAGTTGGAAACCGGCGCGGGATTGCGGGCGGTGTGGCGCGGATGATTACGCCGGCAGTTGCGCGGCCGATGGGTAGCCGTGCATCTCTCGCCCCACGTCGCCATCGTATTTCTTCGTGGTCTTGAATAATTCGTAGCGGCCGTCGGAGGCGTCGAAATGGCAGCGGTCCCGGATGGTCTGCATTTCTTCCGCGCTCAGGGGCTGGAAGCCGCGGGCGATCGCGAGATTCTGTTCGAGAACGTCGGGGGCGTCCATGCCGCTGATGGTGACCGAGACGCCGGGGACGCTCATCGCGTAGCGCAGGCCGTCTTCCACCTGAATGCCGCCTTTGCGCACCATCTCGCCGCTTCCCCCGAGGCTCTTCATGCCGAACACGCCCATGCCGCGCTTCGTGGCTTCGGGGAGCACGTTTTTTTCGAAGCTGCGGAAGGTGGCGTCGAAGGAGTTGAGCGGCATTTGCACGGTGTCAAACGGGAAGCCATGCTCGAGCATTCGAAGGTGAATGCGCGGGTCCTTGTGGCCGGTGAAGCCGACGAAGCGGACCTTGCCTTCGCGCTTTGCCTGCTCGAGCGCTTCGATGACGCCATTCGCAGCGAAGATCAGGTCGGGGTCGTTGTAATAGATGACCTCGTGGATTTGCCAGACGTCGAGGTGATCGGTTTTGAGGCGGCGGAGTGATTCTTCGAGCATGCGCAGGCCGACGCTTTTGTCGCGGCCGTGCGTGCAGACCTTGGTCATGAGGACGACTTTGTCGCGCTTGCCCTCGAGCGCCGCGCCGAGCCACTCTTCGCTGCGGCCGTTGTGGTAATCCCAGGCGTTGTCGAAGAAGTTGATGCCGGCGTCGATGGCGCGATCGACCATGCGCTTCGCGGTGGAAAGATCGCCGGCCGAGCCGAGATGGAAACCTCCCATGCCGAGGACGGAGACCTGGAGCCCCGTCCTGCCAAGGGGACGCTTTGGGATGTCGGAAGTGCTGTTGTTCTGGGCCATGGCTGCTGCTCCGGATGCCGCGACGGTTCCGAGAAAACGGCGGCGAGTGACGCCGCTCATTTGGATTGAAGTTCGGGAAACGGGCGGCCGGTATTGTCGGTGGATTTCATCATTTCCTTCACCTCTTTTTGCTGCGTGTCGATGGGGAATTCGTGCGCGAGGCGCGCTTCGGGGTTGTCGTACTTGAGCGATGTCTTGTAGAGTTCGAGGCGGCCATCGGCGGCGACGGGGCGCACGCGGGCTTCAAGAGCGTTGCGTTCTTCCTGCTCCATGGGGCGGAAATTCTGCGCAATCTGCAGATTTTGCCGGAGAATTTCGGGCTTTTCCATGCCGGTAATGGTGACCGTGACGCCCGGAATGCTCATGGCGTAACGGAGAGCCTCTTCGGCGGTGAGAGTCCCTTTCTTTACGGGGTCGCCCGCGCCGCAGATCGGCTTCATGCCGAGGACGGCCATGCCGCGCCGCTGCGCTTCCGGAATGACCTGCCGCTGGAAGCTGAAGAAGTTCGCGTCGAAGGGGTTGAGGGGCATCTGAACGGAATCGAAATGGAAGCCGGTGGCGAGCATTTTGAGGTGAACGGCGGGATCTTTGTGGCCGGTGAAGCCGACGAAGCGGACTTTGCCCTGCTGGCGGGCTTTCTCGAGCGCTTCGGCGGCGCCGTTGGGGCGGATAAAGAGGTCGGGGTCGTTTTCGAAGGAGACGCCGTGGATTTGCCAGAGGTCGAGATGGTCGGTCTGGAGGCGGTTGAGGGATTGTTCGAGCATGCGAAGGGCGAGATCGCGGTCGCGGCCGTGGGTGCAGACTTTGGTCATGAGGAAGACCTGGTTGCGCTTGCCCTTGAGCGCGACGCCCATCCAGTCTTCGGATTTGCCGCGATGGTATTCCCAGCAGTTGTCGAAGAAAGTGATGCCACCATCGATGGATTCGTGGACGAGGCGGGTGGCCGTGGGCTGGTCTTCGGCGTCGCCCAGGTGGTGGCCGCCGAAGCCGAGCGCGGAGATGCGGACGCCGGTGTTTCCGAAATTGCGCCGCGGAATTCCGGCATTTGCGTCTGGCATGCGGTGACGGGAGCATCCGGCCTGCCGTTGTGACGGTGTTCTGTGTCATCGGGACACAGCGATGGCGCGGCGTACTACGGAATACGGCGGAGCGGCGGTTGGGCCTCCTTCAAAATCAATGGCTTGCGCTTGCCAGGGAAGGTACCTGGTTTGCTATTTTGGTACCCGAATCAGCGAAGTACCTGAAACCTGCCCTCTGCTGCAACGCACTGGCGCGGGGATAACGGGACCGAAGACAACGTGCTTTCGGGAGCCCGGAGTCGAAGATGATCGGCTCGTTATCCGCCGCTTGATGGGTTGCAGCCAGAGGGGTTTTTAATTTTGGGGCTTGCGGACGGCGCCTTGCCGCCGTAATATGCGCTTCATCGAACGAGGAGCGCGCCCGAAATGCCCGAATCGCAGGCCAGCAGGTATGAAGCGTTCATCAGCTATAGTCACGTCCCCACCGATGCGGAGCAGACCAACTGGCTGCACCGGGCGATTGAAACCTACCGCACGCCCAAAGCGCTGGTGAAGGCCGGAGCGCCGCGCCGGACGGGAAAAGTTTTCCAGGACAAACAGGAACTGGAAGGAGCGCCGAGCGTGCGCGGGTCACTGCTCGAGAAACTTCGGGAGTCGAAGTATCTGATCGTGGTGTGCTCGCCGAGGTCGGCGAAATCGGAATGGGTGAACCGGGAGGTGGAGTATTTCCGCAGCCTGGGGCGCGGCGACCGGATTCTGACGTGGCTGATCGAAGGGGCGGCGCGGGAGGCATTTCCGCCGGCGCTGACGGCGCCCGATGAAAAGGGGAACGCCCCCGATCCGCTGGCGGCGGACATCCGGCCGCTGCCGCCGCGGTTTTCGTCAAGGGGCATTTTCGCGTGGATGGCGGCGCGGCTGCGGTTTCGAGCAAGGCGGCGCGTGGAACTGCTGCGGGTGTTGGCGCCGATGCTCGGATGCCGGTTCGACGATCTGCGGAGGCGGGAAGAAGTACGCTCCCGGCGGCGCAAGTGGACCGCGGGCTCGGTGGCGGCGGCGGCTCTCGCTGGTTTCCTCGTGGTGAATTCGCTGGAACAGCGCATCTTCGAACTGACGGTTTACAGCCGGGATGCGCTGCAACTGGATCCCTCGCGGGGTGTTGTGCTGGCGCGGAGAGCGGATCAGATGAACCGGTGGGCGCCCGGGTTGGCCGGTCCGCTGGTGAGCGAGACGCTCGAGGACGCGGTTTACGCCAGCCGGCTGCGGGCGCAATACCAGATGCCCGCGAGTCCGGCGCAGGCGGTGGCGTGGGATCGAAGCGGGCTCATCGTTGCCGGGGACGATCGGGGCAACGTGCGGGAGTGGAACCGGGTGAGCGGCGCCGTGGTGGAAACGGATTTCTTTGATGGGGGAATTCAGAAGATTGAGTTGCAGCCATCCGGGAATGCAGCGCTCGCGATGCTGCTGACAGGGTCCGTGAACCGGATGCCGGAGGGGCCTACCGTGGTGAAGACACAGCCGAGGACGCTGCGTATCTGGAATCTGAGAACCGGCGCGAATGGCGCGCCGTACGCATTGTCGGCCAGCGGGCGCATTTATCCTTTCCCGTCAGACGTCGCGTGGTGCGATGGGGAGCATGCCGCGGCATCGGACGGTCTCGACAGCGTCGCTGTGTGGAATCCGGGGAATGGTACGCAGAGCACGCTGAGGAATCCCGCATGGGTGACAGTGAACGCGATCAAATGGGCGCCGGGCTGCGGCGCTCTGGAATTGGGAACGGCCAGCGGGCTATATGAATGGGATGCGGCGAGCGGACGAATCGCAAAACGCGGAGAGCGCTGCGAACCCGACCTGGGGCCGACATTCAATGCCAGTCTGACGAGCGCGGAGGGAGTGATTGCCATCGACGTGCTGCCGGACGGCGACGGCGGGACGACGCTCGATCGACTGGCGACCGGAGATCACACCGGGGTAGTTTGCGTTGGGGATACGAATCCCCAGCCGCTGAATGGA
>DAIDJK010000534.1 GCA_027450225.1 Bryobacterales bacterium
CATCACCACGGACATCATTGTCGGTTTTCCCGGCGAGACCGACGCCGATTTCGAGGCCACGCTCGATCTGCTCGAAGAAGTCCAGTACGATTCGCTGTTCAGCTTCAAGTATTCGCAGCGGCCGAATACGGCGGCTCTGAAGCTGGAGGATCACATTCCCGAAGAAGAAAAAACGCGCCGCATCATGATCCTGCAGGAACGGCAGCGCGCCATCCAGATCCGGCGCAATTCGGAGCTGATCGGCGCCACCGAAAACGTGATGGTGGAAGGCCGCCACGCCTCGCTCGGCCAGTGGATCGGCCGGACATCGCAGAACCGGACATTGAATTTCACGGCGAATTTCGACGGCGGCGCGGAAGAACTGATGGGCAGGTACGTGGACGTGTTCGTGACGCGCGCCGGCCCCAACTCGCTGGTAGGCGAGGCCGTCCTGGCATAGCGCGGACCGTCCGGACCACGCGGGCGAACCGGCATTTCGCCGCTGTGTTGTAATTGAGTCATGGAAGTCGAGATGAAGATTCGCGGCCTGATGATGGATCCGGTCACGAATATGCCGATCGTCATCCTGAAGGACGCTACGAGCAGCGACGTGCTTCCGATCTGGGTGGGGATATACGAAGCCAACGCCATCGCGCTTGAAATCGAAAAAGTCTCGACGCCGCGCCCGATGACGCACGATCTGATCAAAACGCTGCTGACCGGACTCGACGCGGGCATCCGCAAAGTGGTGGTGAGCGAACTGAAGGACGATACTTTCTACGCGGTCATCTGGCTGGAGCGAAACGGCAGTCTGATCTCCATCGATTCGCGCCCGAGCGACGCGCTGGCGCTCGCGCTTCGCCTCGATTGCCCCATCTTTGTGGACGATTCGGTGCTGAAATCGTCGAAGAAGGCCAATACGGTGGCCAACAAGATCAGTACGGATCAGGAACTGCGCCGCCTGCTCGAGAATCTGAACGACGAGGATCTCGGGCGCTACAAAATGTAAGCCGCGCCCTCGTTCAAAACGATGCCCGGCGTTCGGGACAAAGATTTTTGAAAAATTTCGCCGCGCTGCTTCTTCTCACGGCGCCGCTCGTTGCCGCGCCGTACTCAATCGAACAGGTTCTGAGTTCGCCTTTTCCGGAGGACCTTGTGGCGTCGCCACACGGCGATGCCGTCGCCTGGGTCCTGAATGCAAAGGGCGCGAGGAACGTCTGGGTCGCGCGCGGACCGGATTTTCATGCCGCGCCCGTCACCCGTTTTTCGGGCGATGACGGCCAGGAAATTTCCGAAATCTCCTGGGCGCCGGACGCATCTGCGGTCGCCTTCACGCGCGGAGGAGATCCGAACAGCCGGAGTGAAATCCCCAATCCGGCGGAGAGTCCGGCGGGCGCGCATCAGGAAATCTGGCTTGCTCCCGTTTCCGGCGACGAGGCGAGAAAGCTGGGCGATGGCCACATGCCCGCGGTTTCGCCGGATGGCTCCATTGTGGCGTGGGTGTACAGTGGCCAGCTCTGGTCGGCGCCGCTGCATGGCGAAGGCAAGCCGGCGCAGTTGACGCATATGCGCGGGTTCGCCGATGAACTCGCCTGGTCCCCGGATGGAACGAGACTCGCGTTCACCAGCCGGCGCGGCGACCATTCGTTTGTCGGCGTCTACAACGCGCGTGAGAATTCGCTGCGCTTCGTGGACGCGAGCGTGGACCAGGATCAGTCTCCATCATGGTCGCCGGACGGGAAACAACTGGCGCACATCCGCGTTCCGGCGAGCAAAGAGGAATTTCCTTTCGGGCCGGTCCGGACCGCCGATCCGTGGTCGATCCGGATGGTCGATCCCGCTACCGGCGAAGGGCGGGAAATCTGGCGCGCACGGCCCGGCATGGGCAGCGTGTTCTGGCCCATGATTGCTGAAACGCAGCTGCTGTGGGGATTGGACGGCCGCATCGTTTTCCCGTGGGAAGGCGATGGCTGGCTGCATCTCTATTCGATTTCGACGCATTCAGTTTCAACGCCCGGAGGCGGCGCGGAATCGCTCACGCCGGGAGCATTCGAAATTGAACACGTGGCGATTGCGGCCGATCGCCGCACCGTGGTCTACTCCTCGAATCAGAACGATATCGACCGCCGGCACCTGTGGCGCGTGCCTGTCGCGGGAGGCGCGCCGCAGCGGATCACGATGGGCGACGGCATCGAATGGGCGCCGGCGAATCTCTCGAGCGGACGTCTCGCGCTGCTGCATTCCGATGCGAAAATGCCCGCGCGCGCCGCGATCGTCGAAAACGACGGCCGCATGCGCGATCTCGCGCCCGAGACGATGCCCGCGGATTTCCCGGCGAATTCGCTCGTCGAACCGCAGCAGGTGATTCTCTCCGCGGCGGACGGCTTGAAGATTCACGGGCAGCTCTTCCTGCCGCCGGACGATGGCGCGGGCAGGCATCCGGCAGTCATCTTCTTCCACGGCGGATCGCGCCGCCAGATGCTGCTCGGCTGGCATTCCATGTTCTATTACCACCAGGCTTACGGCTTCAATCAGTATCTGGCCAGCAGGGGCTATGTGGTGCTGAGTGTGAACTACAGGAGCGGCACCGGTTATGGCGAGCAGTTTCGCGAAGCGCTGAACTATGGCGCGACCGGCGCGAGCGAGTTCAACGACGTGCTTGGCGCGGGACTCTACCTGCGGAGCCGCCCGGATGTGGATGCGGCTCACATCGGGCTGTGGGGTGGATCGTATGGCGGTTACCTGACCGCGCTCGGGCTGGCTCGCGCATCAGACCTTTTCGCGGCCGGCGTGGATCTTCATGGCGTGCATGACTGGAATCTGGAGATGCCGAACTGGGTGGCCTCATACGACGCCTCGAAGCATCCGGACTATGCGCGCATCGCGTTCGAATCGTCGCCGATGGCCTCCGTCAGCACCTGGAAATCTCCCGTCCTGCTGATTCAGGGCGATGACGACCGCAACGTGCCGTTTTCAGAAAGCGTGCAGATGGCCGAAGCGCTGCGCAAACAGGGCGTCCATTTCGAGCAGCTCATCTTTCCGGATGAAGTGCACGACTTTCTGATGTACCAGCACTGGCTGGCCGCGTACCAGGCAGCGGATAAGTTTCTGGGGAAATATCTGAAGAAGTAGAGAGGACAGGGGCCAGGCCCTGCCCTCTCCGGAGTTACTTGCCCTGGGATGCCGCCCGATGCGCCAGCCGGCTGCAGGCCGTATCGACGCCAAGCGGATCGATTGCTGTGTTGCCCTGCTCCTCGTACTGAATTTTGCCGTTCTCATCCACCAGGAATGTGGTCCGGTTCGCCATGCCGTCCGGCCGGAGGACGCCATAGGCCTTTGCGGTGGACCGGTCACGGAAATCGCTCAGCATCGGAAATGAAACGCCGAGTTTGGTTCCGAATTCCTTCTGAGAAGGGATGTTATCCGTGCTGATTGCCAGCACGACCGCGTTTTTGGTTTTGAATTTGTCGATACCTAACTGGTACGCTTGCATCTCCTTCGTTCAACCACCGGTGAAGGCGGCGGGAAAGAAGGCGAGCACCACCGGACTTTTCCCGCGGAAACTCGACAGCGTGACCTTGCCGCCCTCTGTGGACGGCAAAGTGAAATCGGGAGCCGTGTCGCCGACCTTCAGCGGCTGCGGCATGGTCTCCGACGACTGCTGCGCCAGCATGAAAGACGACACGGCGAGCAGCGCCAGTACAAAGCGCTTCATTCGAAAAGCCTCCTGTTTCCGTACGCGGCCACGGGGACAGGGCGCGCCGGTACCTATAGAGTTTATCGGACGCGAGGCTATCATGAAGCAGATTTGAGAACGGCGATTGAGATTGAATTGTCCGCCCGCCTGAGTCTCGCGTTCCTGTGCGCGGGCGCGGCGCTGGCGCAGCAGGCTCCCACTCTTGCGGTAGACGCCGCGGCAAACCGGCGCGCCATCAGCCCGTATGTATACGGCATCAACCAGTATTCGGATGCCGGGCTCGGATCGGCGATGCACATTCCCGTGCGGCGGATCGGCGGCGACGCGACCACCGCGTACAACTGGAAGCTCGACGTTTACAACGCCGCAAGCGACTGGTATTTCGAGAACTTCCTGCAGACCCCGCCGGGCGCGGCGCCGCTGCCGGACGGCAACTCGGTGAATCTGTTGCACGAGGCCGATCTGGCGAACGGAACGCTGACGCTCGGGACGATCTCGCTGATGGACTGGACGCCGAAGGATGCGGTGAGCTGCAGCTACAGCGTGGCGAAATATGGCCCACAGAGACAGATCAATCCGTATAACTCGAACTGCGGCAACGGCATCCTCGCAGGCAACGGCCAGCAGATCACGGCCGATCCGAACGATGCCTACATGCCGCTCGACGCCGTATTCGAACAGGGCTGGGTTGCGGATCTGGTGAATCGCTACGGGCCGGGAAATCAGGGCGGCATCCGCATGTGGAGCATGGATAACGAGCCGGAATGGTGGTCGAGCGTTCACGTCGATATCTACCAGAAGCCCGCCACCTACGACGACATGATGGCGCGGAACATCTCGCGCGCCGCAATGGTGAAGGCCGCAGACCCGGGCGCGCTGGTGACGGGGCCTGTGCCGGGCGGATGGTCCGGCATGTTCTTCTCCCGCGCCGATATGCAGAGCGGCTGGAGCACCAGTCCTTATGACTATTGGGATAATCCAACGGACCAGAAAGCGCACGGCGGAGCGCCCTGGGTTGTTTACTATCTCCAGCAGATGAAGCAGTACGAGCAGCAGCACGGAATGCGGCTGCTCGATGTGCTGGATGTGCACGCCTACATTACGCCGGACAGTTTGAGCAGCAGCGCCGGAAACGCCGCGATGGAGACGCTCCGGATGACCTCCACGCGGGCGTTTTGGGACCCGAACTACATAGTGCCCATGTCGAGCCCGGGCAAACAGCTTCACGACAACACGGGCGCGGAGGCGGCGCCGCAGCTTGTGCCGCGCCTGCTGGCGTGGGCGGCGCAGAATTATCCGGGCACGAAGACGGCGATTACGGAATATAACTGGGGCGCGCTGAATTCGATCACAGGAGCGATCGCGGAGGCCGATATTCTCGGCATCTTCGGACGCGAAGGTCTGGATTACGGGATGCTCTGGGGACCGCCCGCTCCAACCGATCCGGGCGCGTTCGCATTTCGCATGTTCCTGAATTACGACGGCGCGGGAAACCAGTTCGGATCGACCAGCATTTCGGCCCTTTCCAGCGATCCCGATACGCTCGCGATCTTCGCTGCCCAGAGAAGCGATTCGGCGTTAACGATTCTGGCGCTCAACAAATCGCCGAACGACATTCAGGATTCGATATCGATCGCCAATTTCGTTGCGGCGGGGACTGCGCAGGTATGGCAATACCGCCCGGCGAACCTGAACGCGATCGTGCGGCAATCGAGTGACGCCAGTGTGGCGAACGGATCGGTGGCCGTTTCCTTGCCGGCGCAATCGATGACGCTGC
>DAIDJK010000535.1 GCA_027450225.1 Bryobacterales bacterium
GTGTTGCCCGCGCTGCCGCAAATGGCAACGACCGCCACGGCGGCCGCGGGCACGCGCGCAGCGCAAGCGCCCCGGCAGGCGTGGATAGTCCTTCAACGACCTTCCTCAGCTGTGTCTCATACTCGGCCAGCTTCACCTGGATCGACTGCACCACCTGCTGCGGCGCCCTCGCGAGAAACACGTCGTCCGACAACTGCCGCCGCGACTTGGCGATGTTCTTCTCCAGTTGCTCGCGCTCCTTTTCGAGCCGCTTTCTTCGCGCCTCCATCTGCCCCGCCGGCACATCGATCGACAGATCGAACTCCGGCGTGGACCGCACCGCGCCCGTCTTCGGCACATCGCCCGGCGCAAGATTCACGCCCGCCAGCTTCTGAATCGCCGCCGCATGCGCCACCGCCGTCTCGATCGCGCCCGAAATCTTCCCGTCGAGCGTCATCTTCGGGTCGAGTCCCAGGTCCGCCCGCAGCCCGCGCGCCGCCACGATAATTTCCTGCAGCAGCGCCATCTCCCGTTCGGCCGCCGAATCGTACCGCGCCGCATCGAACTGCGGAAATGCGGTCAGCGAAATCGAACGCCCGTCCGAAGCTCCCATCCGGTGCCACAGCTCTTCGGTTAAAAACGGCATCACGGGATGCAGCAGCCGCAGCGCCGTTTCAAACGCCGCCAGCAGATTCCGCCAGTCTTCGTTCAGCCCGGAGTTTTCCTGAAACCGCAGCTTCTTCAGCTCCACATACCAGTCGCAGAATTCGCCCCAGAAGAACTGCCACACGCTCTGCGCCGCTTCGTGATACCGGTGCGCCGCGATGGCCTTGTTCATCTCCGCCGCGCACGCGTTCAGGCGCGAAAAGATCCACCGGTCTTCAAGCGGCGCATCCGCCGCGGGCAGATACGCGTTCACGTTCTCCGCCATCCACGGCTCCACGCCGCACCGCTCCATGTTCAGGAAGAGGAACCGCGCCGCGTTCCAGATCTTGTTCGCAAACGCCCGCGCGCTCTGGATGCGGTCCACCGTGAACACGATGTCGGTTCCCGGCGCCGCGCCCGTCAGCAGCGCCATGCGCACGGCGTCCGTCCCGTACTCTTCGGTCACCACGAGCGGATCGATCGCGTTCCCCTTCGTCTTCGACATCTTCTGCTTCTCGGCGTCGCGCACCAGGCCGTGAATATAAACCTGGCGGAACGGCACATCGCCCATGAACTCGATGCCGAGCATCGCCATCCGCGCCACCCAGAAGAACAGAATGTCGAAACCGGTAATCAGCAGGCTTGTCGGATAGAAATGCTTCAGGTCTTCGGTCTTGTCGGGCCAGCCCAGCGTGGAAAACGGCCACAGCCCCGAACTGAACCACGTATCGAGCACATCCGGGTCCTGCCTCAATTCGCCGCCGCACTTGCCGCACGATTTCGGCTCCTCGCGCGCCACTATGGTCTCTTTGCAATCGGCCTTCTCGCAGTACCAGACCGGAATCCGGTGCCCCCACCACAACTGCCGCGAAACGCACCAGTCGCGAATGTTGTGCATCCACTCGTTCCAGGTCTTCACCCAGTTCTCGGGAACAATGTCGATGCGCTTCTCGTCCACCGCCGCAATCGCCTTCGCGGCCAGCGTCTTCGTCCTCACGAACCACTGGGCGGAAACCAGCGGCTCCACCACCGTTTTGCAGCGCTGGCACTTCCCGATCGAAAGCGTGTAATCCTCCACGCGCTCGAGCAGCCCCTGCTTTTCCAGATCCTCCACGATGCGCCGCCGCGCTTCATACCGGTCGAGCCCCGCATAAGCGCCGCCCGCCGCGGTAATTTTTGCGTCCGTCCCGATCACCTGGATCAGCGCCAGATTGTGCCGCTTGCCGCATTCGAAATCGTTCGGGTCATGCGCCGGCGTCACTTTCACCACGCCCGTCCCGAACTCCGGATCCGCCAGATCGTCCAGGATGATGGGAATCTCGCGCTTCATCAGCGGCAGCGTCACGCGCCCGCCGTGCAGATCCATATACCGCTCATCGCGCGCGTTGATCGCCACCGCCGTATCGCCCAGCATGGTTTCCGGCCGCGTCGTCGCCACAACCAGATACCGAGCCGACCCCACCACCGGATACCGGATATGCCACAGATGCCCGGCCGTTTCCTCGTGCACCGTCTCCAGATCCGAGATCGCCGTATTGCATCCCGGGCACCAGTTCACCATGTACTCGCCGCGATAGATCAGCCCGCGCTCATACAGGCTGACGAACACTTCCCGCACCGCGCGCGACAGCCCCGGATCGTAAGTAAACCGCTCCCGCGACCAGTCGCAGGACGCGCCAATCCGGATCATCTGCCGCTTGATCGTCCCGCCGGATTCGGCCTTCCACTCCCAGACTTTCTTCTCGAATTCCTCGCGCGTCAGGTCCCGCCGGTAGTTGATCCCCTTCGCCGCCAGCTGCTTCGAAACCACCATTTCGGTGGCGATTCCCGCATGGTCCGTACCCGGCAGCCACAGCGTCACGTCGCCGCGCATGCGATGCCAGCGCACCGTCACGTCGATCTCCGTATGCTCCAGCATGTGCCCCATATGCAGCGAGCCGGTCACGTTCGGCGGCGGGATCACCAGCGAAAATACCGGCTTGCCCGCCTCGTAATTGGTGTGATAAATACCGCTCTCGACCCACCACTGAGCCCAGCGCGGCTCGAAGCGCCCCGGCTCGTACACTTTCTCTAATTGCATGGGAAGCTTCAGTTTAACGCGCGGGAAGTCGTAATCCAGGCGGAAACCTTTTCGGCGTCCGATGCGACAATATTCTTATGCGGTGGTCGTTTCTCCGGGCCCGGGCGGGAGTGTGTTTGTTCGCCTGCCTCTTCGCGTGCCTCGGCGCAGTCCCCCGGGCTTCGGCTCAGCAGGCGCTCCCGGTCCAGAAGCTCGTCGAGTTCATCCAGTCCTCCATCCAGCAGCACATGCAGGATAAAGAGGTCGCGGGTTTCCTGAAAAGCGTGCGCCTCACCGAGCGTCTCGACCCGCGGGTCGTCGAAGATCTTCAGGGCCAGGGCGCCGGTCCGAAAACCGTCGCCGAGCTCAACCGGCTCTCCGAAGCGTCGGCCAGTCTCTCGGCCGCGCCGCCTCCGCCGCCCCCGCCCATGGTTTCCAATGGCGGTCCCCCGCCCAGCTATGAAGATCAGCAGAAGATCCTGGACGCGGTACGCGAATACGCTTTGAACTATTCGCAGTCTCTGCCCAACTTCCTTTGTCTCGAAGTCACGCGCCGCTATATCGATCGCAACTATAAAGCGTCGGATCCCAACTGGGGCACTTATGACCGGCTCATCTCCAAGCTGACCTACTTCGATCAGCAGGAAAAGTACGATCTGATGAGCCGCAACGACGATTCGCTCTATGGCAAGGACTACGAGAGCGTCGGCGGTTCCATCAGCCGCGGTGAATTCGGTACCCAGCTCAAAGAGATCTTCGCCCCCGAAACCAGCGCCGATTTTCACTGGCTCCGCTGGGGCAATCTGGATGGCCACAAGTGCCACGTCTATGAGTTCCGCGTCGATCAGGCGCACTCGAAGCTCACCGTCGATTACGCGGGGCAGCAGCACGTAACGCCGGGCTATCACGGGCTCATCTACGTCGAGAAGGGATCGAACGTGATCCTTCGCGTCACCGTGGTGCCCAACATGCCGCCCGATTTTCCGCTGCAGGATATCCGGACGATTCTCGATTACAGGAACCTCGACATCAGCGGTCAGCAGTTTCTGCTCCCCGCCTTCGTCACCGTCTATATGCGGGATGGCCGCATCGGCTCGAAGAACGAGAAAGAATTCCGCAGCTATCGCAAGTACGGCGTCGATACCAGCATCACGTTCGATGATGTAGGCGACGCTCCGGCAACTCAGGCCCCCACCGAACAGGGCGCGCCATCGAACCAGGAATCGCCCGGTCCGGGAGCAAAGGAGCAGACTCCCAACAAGTGACCTCGAGCGCGCGAAATCTGCGTCGGGCAATTCGAACCGCCGCCCTTTGCCTGGCTCTCGCCGGCATGCTGTGGGTGCTGTTCGCCGCCGGGAGTTCCGCGCACGATCACTCCACCACTTCTTCGAGCACCTGTAATCTATGTTTCGTCGCGCACCTGGCCGCGGTTCCTCCCGCTTCCGGCAACGCGCCGTTCTCGCTCGAATATCGCGGCCGCACCTCCGCGCCGCTCGGCTCCTTCGATTACGCTCCCATCTTCGCGAGCGCTACTCTCACCCGCGGCCCGCCCGCTGCCTGACCGGCATTTTCGCATCGGTCGGTTTCCTGCGGTCTGATCTGGCTGGGCGCTCCGGGGACGGGCGTCTTTGTGGGGCAACGAGGGAGAGGAAAAACGAATGAAATTTTGTCTACGCGCGGCCGCGTGCATTGTGGCCGCGGCCGGCGCATGCGCCGCTCAGGGAGTCGGCGCCGGAGGATCCATCGGCGGTACGGTTTCTGACCCGTCCGGCGCCGTGGTCGCCGGAGCTTCCGTCGAAGTCCAGAACGTCAATACGCACATCGATCGCACCACGAAGACCGATGAGTCCGGCGCTTTTCACTTTCCGAACCTCGCGCCCGTTCCGTATCACCTTACCGTCACCGCGCCAGGGTTTCAGCCCCGCACGCAGGACGTCAACGTCACCGGCCCCGTTCCTGTAAACGTCGCCATCACCATGCAGCTGGCCACGGAGGCGACCACGATCAACGTCACCTCGTCCGCCGCCGAAGTCGAGAGCGTCCCCACTGCCCATACCGATCTCGGTCCCGCGCAGATGGAGCAGCTTCCGAATTACTCGGTCGGCAACGGCCTGAACGATGCCATTGCGCACTCCGCGCCCGGCATCGTGCAGGATTCCAACGGCTTCATCCACCCCCAGGGCGATCACGCGCAGACGCAGTTCGTATTCGACAACCAGCCGGTCACGGACCAGCAGTCCAAGCAGTTCTCCACCTCCATGCCTCAGGACGCCATCGCGTCCGTAGAAGTCATCACCGGCGCGCCGCCCGCCGAATACGGGGACAAGACCAGTCTCGTCGTCAACGCCATCACCAAGAGCGGACTCGGCGCCGCCAAGCCTTATGGCAGTCTCGATCTGAGCTATGGCTCCTTCGGCACCGCTACCGAAGACTTCACTTATGGCCAGGGTACCAACAAGTTCGGCAACTTCATCGCCGCCAACGCCGTCCGCTCCGGCCGTTATCTCGACTCCCCCGAATTCGCGCCCCTGCACGACGTGGGCAACAACCAGACCTTCTTCGATCGCCTCGATTTCCAGCCCGATGAGAGCGATTCCATCCACCTCGATCTCTTCGCGGCCCGCGCCTGGTTCCAGACGCCCAATACTTACGACCAGCAGGCCTTAGGCCAGGACCAGCGGCAGCTGATCCAAAGCTGGAATATCTCGCCCGGCTGGGTACACATTCTCAGTCCCAGCATGACCTTTACCGTAAGTCCTTATATCCGTCAGGATCAGGTGCATTACGATCCCAGCCGCAATCCTTTCGCGGACCAGCCCGCTACCGTATCTGAAGACCGCCGCCTCACCAACACCGGCATCAAAACGGACTGGGCTTATACCAACCGCCACAACAATTTCAAGGCGGGCGTCCAGGTCCAGCACACCTTTCTCACCGAGACCTTCAATCTGGGCGTAACCCAGCCTGGCTATGTGCAGGCATCGGGAAATCTCGGACTCGCGCCCTACGACCTGACCAATGGCGGCCATCTCTTCTACTTCCGCGACCATGCCGACATCAAGGAATACTCGACGTACATTCAGGATTCCATCACCTTCGGCGGCCTCACCATCCAGCCCGGCCTGCGCGAGGATGTGTATCGCGGACTCGCCGGCGCTCAGAAACTGCAGCCTCGTCTCGGCTTGTCTTATATGGTGAAGCCGACCAAAACCGTGCTCAGGCTCTCCTACTCCCAGTTCTTCGAAACGCCTTACAACGAGAACCTTCTTGTCTCGAGCGCTACCGGCGCGGGAGGCCTGGCCAACAACGTCTTCGGCGCCTTCGGACAAAGGCCGCTTCGTCCCGGTATCCGGAGTCAGTACAACGCGGGTTTTCAGCAGGCTGTCGGCAGGCACGTCATCATCGACGCCGGTTATTTCTGGAAGTACACTCACAACGCGTTCGATTTCGACAATCTCTTCACCACGCCCATCGCCTTCCCCATCGAGTGGCGCAAGAGCAAAATCGATGGCGCCGATGCGCGCGTGTCCCTGGTGGATTTCCACGGCATCAACGCCTACACCGTCATCGGACACACGCGCGCGCGCTTCTTCGGGCCTGAAATCGGCGGCATCATCTTCAATTCGCCGCTCGATACGGGCGTATTCCGCATCGACCACGACGAAGTTCTGGAAACCACTACCAACGTCCGCTACCAGCCTAAGAAAAACGGCCCGTGGGCTTCGTTCACCTGGCGCTTCGACAGCGGCATGGTCAACGGCGCCGTGCCCGACGTGGCGTCCGCGCTGGCCCTCACGGCCGACGAGCAGGCGGCAATCGGCTTCTATTGCGGCGGCGTTTTCGCCACGCTCACCGCCCCCATCACCTCGTGTTCCCCTTCTCAGGCGGGCGCCACCCGCGTGACCATCCCCGCCCCAGGAACCGAGAACAACGATACGAATCCGCCGCGCGTCGCGCCCCGCAATCTCTTCGATGTCGCGGTGGGTGACGACGACATTTACCACACGGACCGCATCCGCTGCCGCGCGCAATTCTCCGTGGTGAACGTGACCAATGTGGACGCGCTCTACAACTTCCTCTCCACGTTCAGCGGCACTCACTTCGTAAGCCCCCGCGCCTACACCGCAACGGTAGGCATGGTCTGGTAGGTATGTCTGGCAGGTAAGGTCAGTCTGGCAGGACGCTGCCGGACGCAAATCGCCGCGAAAGCATCGCCGCGCCTCTCACCAGCCGCGTAAAGCCGGCCTGCCCGATACAATCTGGTCCATGACTTTCCATGGCAGGAACGCCGTCGTCACCGGCGGCGCCAATGGCATCGGCCTCGCCATCTCGCGCAACATCGCCGCTGCCGGCGGCAACGTTTTCATTTTCGATCTCGCCTCCGAAAACCCCGCCGCCGCCGCTGCGTCCATCGGCGCTCAGGCCTGTATCGCGGACGTTACCGACCACGCGTCGCTCGAGCGCGCCTTCGCCGCCGCCGGCGTCCCCGATATCGTTATCGCCAATGCGGGCATGGGCCGCGTGGCATCCGCTCTGGAAACCAGCGCGGATCTCTGGAACCAGACCATCGCCGTCAATCTCACGGGCGCGTTCCATACCATACGGATAGCCGCCGACCGCATGAAGAGCGCCCGCAAAGCCGGCTCCATCGTGCTTACGGCTTCCACCAACTCTTTCGACGGCGAACCGGACCTTATCGCCTATAACGCGAGCAAGGCAGGTCTGCTGGGACTGCTTCACACCGCCGCCAATGAATGGGGTCCTTATGGAATTCGCGTGAACGCCGTCTGCCCGGGTCTTATCAGAACCCGCCTTACCGCTTCCAGCTTCTCCAACCCGGATGTTCTTGCCGCCTACTTCCGCCACATTCCTCTCGGTCGCGGCGGAGAACCCGATGAGGTGGCGCAAGCCGTCCTGTTCCTGGCTTCCGATCTCGCATCCTACATTACGGGAACAACCCTGGTAGTCGATGGCGGCCAGTTAGCCTCCAAGTTCGGTACCTGGGGCAAGGATACCGATTCCTTCGATGGCCAGCGCTGGCGCCGGAATACTTAGCCATGCGCATCGCCAGTATCCACGCCCATCCCGATGACGCCGAGATCCTTGCGGGCGGCACGCTCGCGCTTCTCTCGAAACTCCGCCACGAGATCGTCATCGTCACCCTCAGCGCGGGCGACTGCGGATCGATGCTGCACGCGCCGGATGAGATCGCTTCCATTCGCAAAGCCGAAGCCGCCGCATCCGCCGCTCTTATCGGCGCAACTTATCGCTGGGGCGGCTTTCGCGACCTGTCCATCTTCAGCGATGACGCTTCACGCCGCCTGGTCACCGCCCTTCTCCGCGATCTTCGTCCGGACATCGTCCTCACCGCCGCGCCGCGCGATTACCTTTCCGATCACGAAGCCACCAGCCAGCTGGTACGCGACGCCTGCTTTGCCGCGCCGATTCCCAACTATGCCGCGCCCACCGAAAGCGCCCCGCTGGCGGCCATCCCGCATCTCTATTTCATGGAACCGATCGATGCCGCCGAATCCCGCGTGTCTCCTGACTTCACCGTAAACGTCGCGTCAGCCATGGAGACCAAGCGCGCCATGCTCGCCGCGCACCAGAGCCAGCGCCAATGGCTGCGCCAGCAGCACGGCATGGATGACTACATCCGGCAAATGGAGGATTGGACACGCGCCTGCGGCGCACGGGCAGGCACAGTGTGGGGTGAAGCTTTCCGTCACTACAAAGTCCACCCTTACCCCCAGCAGCCCTTGCTTCAGCAGCTTCTATCGGACTACCTGTCCTGACAGGTTGCGGAACAACAATGCCGATGGAAAAGATCGCTTCCTGCTCTGCTACCGGAAGCGCGACGGCATCAGGTGATGCCGCGCCAGCCAGTCATGAAAATCCGGCCAGAACTCCGGCGCCAGATTCCCCAGGCCGCCCCCGATCACGTTCTGCGCGAAGTTGCTGATGGCCACGCTCGAATTCCGGTCCATCGCCGGGTAATACAGGTTGGAGGCCGCCGCCCCGATTGCCGATCCCGCTATGTTCGACCAGTTGATGGTGCGATTGCCTGAAAAATTGCGCGTCACCAGGCCGGACATGGCCGCATGCGCCACGCGCCGGAAGAAGCTGTGTCCCGGGCCTTCCCGCCGGTATCGCGTGTCTTCATGAAACAGCGACCCCATCACATAGTCCCCGACGAAATTCTGTACCGTGTCATCCGCCGCCGACGCGACAAAACGTTTTGCGAAACCGCCCGCCTCGCCGCCGTAGTGCGGCACGCTGCGCGTCCACTGCGAGGTAGCGGCGTTGAACAGCGAGGCGCCGGGAAGCAAGGGGCTCTCGGTTTCATCCACGAATACCTGCCACTGCTCGCTTGACGACGCCGGCATCGAATTCAGATCCTGCGCGAAGCCGCGTGCGCAGAAGAGAATTGCCGCCACCAACATCGCTGCCGCAGGCGCCGCGCGGCGAGACCGAACCATAACATCAGTTTTAGCAGGGGAAGTATCGCGCGCCCGCGCACAACGCCATCCTTCCATGGGCCGCTTCGGTACACATTCGCGCAGCCGGTTGCGTTGATCCAGCACGCCGGTGATCCCGCATCCCATGGACTTACACCTGCATGCTTATCTCGCCCTTCCATGCGCTCCTTTTGCCTTCTTGTTGTGCTGCCCGCCCTTCTTGCGGCTCAGCCGAAACTCGAGTTCGCGGGTACCCTCGGCATCCAGCCCGTGCGCATCCTGCTGAAAGGGTCCGGCAGCATCATCGTCGGTTCCACCGCCACCAGCCGGCTCCCGCAAGGCGTCACTCAGACAATCTCGTTCGGCACGGCCACTTACGCTGCCCAGCCCTTCAATCTCGAAAAGACTTCCAATATTCCACGCAGCGGAATCGACACGCCGCTCGACGCCGCCTTCGATTCCGCGGGCAATCTCTGGATCGTCGGCAACACCACGTCGGATGATTTTTCTCTCGTCAACCCGATCGTGCCGAAGAAGGTTCCTTACCGCCAGACCGGATTCGTGGT
>DAIDJK010000536.1 GCA_027450225.1 Bryobacterales bacterium
TCATCTCCGCCCGCGTTTCGTCGTTCACGATGCGCGGCCCGCGCGTGTAATCTCCGTACTCCGCCGTGTCCGAAATCGAGTACCGCATGTAGTTCAGGCCGCCCTCGTAGATCAGGTCCACGATCAGCTTCAGTTCATGCAGACACTCGAAGTACGCGATCTCCGGCGCATATCCCGCATCCACCAGCGTCTGGAAACCCGCGCGAATCAGTTCCGCCGTACCGCCGCACAGCACCGCCTGCTCCCCGAACAGGTCGCTCTCCGTCTCTTCCCTGAACGTCGTCTCGATTACGCCCGCGCGCAGACATCCAAGGCCCGCCGCATACGCCAGCGCATTGCGCAGCGCGTTGCCGCTCGCATCCTGGTGGATCGCCACCAGCGCCGGAACCCCGGAGCCCTCCACGAAAATCTCGCGTACGCGGTGCCCCGGCGCTTTCGGCGCGATCATCGACACGTCCACGTCCTTCGGCGGCTTGATCACGCCAAAGTGAATGCTGAAGCCGTGCGCGAACATCAGCGTCTTGCCCGCCTTCAGATTCGGCGCAATGTCTTTCTCGTACAGGTCGCCCTGAATATGGTCGGGCGTCAGAATCATGATGACGTCCGCTTCCTTCGCGGCCCCTGCCGTATCGAGGACGCGCAGTCCGGCCGCTTCGGCCTTCGCGCGGCTCTTGCTGCCCGCCGGCAGCCCCACCACAACGTCGAGTCCTGAATCGCGCAGATTCAGCGCGTGCGCATGCCCCTGGCTGCCGTAGCCGATGATGGCGATCCTGTGGCCCTTGAGCGCGTCTGTGTTTCCGTCCTGTTCGTAGAACCGTTTTGGCATGAGGAAATCTTCGTCCTTGTTTATGTCGTTTGCAGCGCTGCCGGCGCCGGTACCGGCGGCTGCAGCTTCAGCTTCTTCGATTCGAGCGACATCGCGACGCCGCCTGACCGCGTCACCTCGATCTCGCCATAACTCCGCATCACGTCGATGAACTCGTCCAGCTTCTCGGGATCGCCCGTCGCTTCGATCGCAAATCCCTCCACCGACGAATCCACCACGCGCGCCTGGAAAATCTCGGCTTCCTTCAGCACCGCCGTCCGCGATTCCTGCGGACAGCGCACGCGCAGCAGCACCATCTCGCGAATCACCGCCGGCGCGTCCGTCAGGTCCACCGCCTGCAGCACATTCACCAGCTTGTTCATCTGCTTGATCACCTGCGCGCGCAGCCGGTCTTCCACATCCACCGTGATCGTCATGCGCGAAAGCTCGGGATCGAACGTCTTCGCCACCGTAAGGCTCTCGATGTTGTAACCTCGCGCCGAGAGCACGCCCGTCACGCGCAGCAGCGCGCCCGGTTTGTTTTCAAGAAGAATGGAAATCGTTTGCAGCATCGAATTGCTCCAGCGTTACGCCGCCTCCGTCACGCCACCGCCACCGGTTGCGGCGGCCCCAGCACCATCTCATAGATCGCGCCGCCCGCCGGCACCATCGGATACACGTTCTCGTCCGGCGAAACCTTCACGTTCAGCAGGTACGGTCCGGGCTCCTTCACTGCTTCTTCCAGCGCCGCCGCCAGTTCCCAGGGCTTGTCGATCGTTCTGCCCTTGAATCCATACGCTCCCGCCAGCTTCTCCGCGTCCGGAAAGCAGTCGAGTTCCACCGCGCTCAGCCGGTTGTTGTAGAACAGCGTCTGCCATTGCCGCACCATCCCGAGATAGCCGTTGTTCATCACGATGATTTTGATCGGCAGCGCGTGCGAGGCGATCGTCGCCAGCTCCGGTACCGACATCTGGAAGCCGCCATCCCCGCAGATCGAAAACACCAGCTTGTCCGGCCGCGCCATCTGCGCGCCAATCGCCGACGGCAGCCCGAATCCCATCGCGCCCAGACCGCCCGAATTGAGCCACAGCCGCGGCTCGTTGAAGCGGATCAGCTGCGCCGCCCACATCTGGTGCTGGCCCACGTCCGAAGTCACAATCGCCTGTCCGTTCGACAGCCGGTCGATTTCGTCCATCAGATGCTGCGGCTTGATGATCTTCTCATCCCGCGAACGGTCGTACGGATGTTCTTCCATCCAGCCGCGAACCAGATCCCACCACACGCGCCGCGCGTCTTTCTTCTTCGCGCCGAACTCGGCCTCCAGTTCCTGCATCGCTTTGATCATGCGCTGCAGCACGCGCTTCACATCGCCCACGATCGGGATATCCGGCGTGCGGTTCTTGCCGATCTCCGCCGGGTCGATAGCCACGTGGATCACCCGCGCATGCCGCGCGAACTGCTGCAGCTGTCCCGTCACGCGATCGTCGAACCGCGTGCCCAGCGCAATCAGCAGATCGCATTCCGTCATGCCCATATTCGCCGCGTAGCTGCCGTGCATCCCCGGCATGCTGATGAAGTTGCGGTGGCTCGAAGACAGTGCGCCAAGTCCCATCAGCGTGCACACCGTCGGCAGATCCGCCATCTCCACCAGTTCCCGCAGCTCCGGCGCCGCGCCCGCCGCCACGATTCCCCCGCCCGCATACACGAACGGCCTCTCTGCTTCCCAGATCAGTTGGGCCGCGCGCCGGATCTGCCCCGTGTGGCCTTCCGTGAACACGCGATATCCGGGCAGATGGATGTTATCCACCGGCGTATAATGCCCGCGCGCCTGGAACACATCTTTCGGGATGTCCACCAGCACCGGCCCCGGCCGCCCCGTCTTCGCGATGTAGAAAGCCTCATGCACAATCTGCGGCAGCTCATGGACGTTCTTCACCATGAAGTTATGCTTCGTCGCCGGCCGCGTGATCCCGAACGTGTCCGCTTCCTGGAACGCATCGCTGCCGATCAGCTTCGACGTCACCTGCCCCGTGATCGCCACAATCGGAATCGAGTCCATCATCGCGTCCACCAGGCCCGTCACCAGATTCGTCGCGCCCGGTCCCGACGTCGCGCAGCAAACGCCCACTCGCCCCGTCGCCCGCGCATACCCCTCCGCCGCGAAACACGCGTTCTCCTCGTGCCGCACCAGAATGTGCCGGATGTGATGGCTGTACAGTGCGTCGTAGAACGGCAGCGTTACGCCGCCCGGATATCCGAAGAAACAATCGACGCCTTCGCGCCCAAGGCATTCGAGCAACATCTCGGCTCCGGTCATGAGCCGGCCGGTCTCAGGACTCTTTCCCGTGTCCTGTATCGCGCCTGTGGTCTGCATACTGGTCCTCTTCTTACCTCGAAAAAATAACTCTGTCGTTCCCAGGCGCAAAGGACGCCGCATACCTCCTTCGGAAGCAGGGCGGCCGTTTTAACCCGGCCCAAAAAAGCAAAAGGCCATCGGCGGGTTTGTGAACCCCGCTGATGGCCTCGGATCTTTGCGATTGCCCGAGAGCCTCAGACGGGGCCGGCTACGACGACCACAATAATCCCCACTACAGGGATCGTCGTACGAATTCGGCCGCTGATGAAGCTGGAGGGCATTGCCAGAACTTTCAGTGTAGGAGCAAAGTTTCCGAAATGCAAGAGGCAAGTTGGATAAGAAATATTTATCATCGAATGCGACGCCTCGCGTACCTCTTCATTGCGTCTTCTTCTTCCCCCCGAAAATCGAGTTCAGCACCCCTCCCACGGCATTTTGTACCGACGGCTGCTGACCCTGCTGATTACCCCCGCCGCCGAACAATCCCAGAAGCGCCTTGCCCGGCGCGGCCGATGTTGGCAACAACCTCTTTAATCTCATCGCCGCCATTTGTTCGAGATCCGGCGCGAAGCGCGGGTGCGCGAATGTGCCGGTTACCGTCGCCGGAATCACCAGCTCTCCGCCGCTGTTCAGCAGCGCGGTCTGCATGAATCCTCCAATGCGATTGCCGCCCGCCTGCTGGCTGGTCGAGCGATCCACCACGGCGGTTACCTTCAGATTCAGCGTCTGATCCACAAGGTTGATCACGCCCGCCGCCGCCAGCGATCCACCCTCCATCTGCATTTCAAGATTGTTGGTTTGAGCCACGCCGTTCGTAATCGCCAGATTGCCGGAGAGCTTCCTGATCACGGTTGACGTTTGAGGATTGAACGAATAGCCCACGAACTTCCCGATCGACGCCAGTTCGTTCATCGTATTCACCGTGCCCAGCCGTCCATTCACCAGATTGATCCCCAGTGACCCGTTCATCGATCGCGTCATCGCCTCCGCTGCCGAATAGAGCCGCAGCTTCAGATTCGTGGCCGCGCTGAGCGATCCGTACATCGTGTTCTTCAGGGAGGTGGTCGCGGAAAGCAGCTGGTTCGCGTCGGCGCCGGCGACCTTCACGTTCGCCGTCATCGCCTGTGGGTCCTGCCTGGTATCCACCGAAATCGTTCCCGACGCAGTCCCGCCAAACACGCCCGCGCTCAGCGGAGAGAGCGTCACCACGCCCTTGTTGAACGCCGCCGTCGTCTGCAGATTCGTCAGCGCCAGGCCGCCGCTCGAAAGATTTCCCGCTCCGATCTCCGCCGTGCTGCCGTTGAATCTGACGCTCGCGTTGTGAATCGTCACCGGCCCGCTGCTCTGTCCCGATGAGATGCGCGCATCGGGCACGGTAGCCGACCCGCTGTAATTCAACTCTCCTTTCAGTGGTCCCGACGCCGTCACGTTGAACGACAGCGTTCCCGAACCCGTCGCATTGCCGGCGCCAAGCGCGCGCGCCAGCGCCAGCAGGTGGGTTACATTCGCATTCGCGGTCTCGGCCGACGCGGTCACCGTGTCGTTTTTCGAATTCATACGCGCCGTCGCCGTCACCACCACGGAACCCGCGGTGATCTTCGCCGAACGAACCGTCGTTGTATCGGCGCGCGAGTCGCTCGCCACGTCGAAATCCACGCGGATCGGAACCCCTAAAGGCGCGCCATGAACCGTTGCGCGATCGAGCGACAGGCTTCCCTTCGCCGTCGTCACCGAATTCGCCGATTGAACGTCCGCGCTGCCCGAGAGAACGCCGTCAACCGGAATCCCCGCGCCCGCAAATTTCGCCAGCGCCGCCGCCGGCGCGCCGTTGATCGAAACGTGCCCGTTGAACGGCATGCCCGATCCTTCGAGCACGAACGAATCCGCCTTCGCGCCCGGCAGCTCCGCCGACGCCTTCACATGAAACGTCTTCCCCGGCGCGAAATCCGTCAGATCGACGTTGATGTGGTCGTACGCCGCCGTTGAACCCGGTTTCGACAAATCAGCCATCGTCACCGAGCCATCGACAATGCGCAGTGTAGAAATCTCGAGCGAAGAGGAGCCGGAGCCGCTCCCGCCCGATTGCTGCCCCAGCAGATCCGAATAATTCCACTGGCCCGCGGCATTTCTCACCAGCTCAATCGACGGCTTCTCGAGTTCCAGCGAACTTACGCGCACCTCGCGCCGCAGCAGCGGCAGCAGTGCACACCGAACCCTGATCTCGTTGACGGCGACGAAGGGTCGTCCCGTCGCAAAACCCGGATTCTCGCCGATCTGGACGTTGTTCACGCGGATAGCAAGCGGAAACAGGCCGAGCGACATGTTTCCCATCGCGACCGAGCGGTGCAGTTCCTGTTCGAGGCTGGTCTCGATCGTCCCGCGAAACTGGTTCACATTCAGAGTCGCCAGCAGAATCCCCAGAATGATAACGATGGCGGCGATGACTGCGCCGCCGGCGATCAGTATTTTCCTGTTCATCGTCGCGCCTAAAAGCGTGACACAAATTGGTGTGCGGCGCACCCGGTACAAAAGGCGTTGGCGACTGATTCACGATCAAGGAACGGAAGGCGCGGCAGCGGCGCCTCATACGGACCGTCCCTTCGCTGGGTGGTAAGAGGCACGTACAAAACGAGGGTTCGTGGCGGGTCAGGGTCCTGGCGCGAGACGATCACGACGGGATGCGTCCTGGCAGCGAGCCCGAGGTCCGCGAGCCAGCTTTCACCGGGTTGGGGGTTCATCGAGCAGGTCGAGGACTTCCTGTTCGGCGGCGCGCGAGCGCGCGATATCGAGGATGTCGTGATCGGCGAGCTCGATAACCTCGGCTATGCGCTCCCGCGCCTCTGCCGCTGTCTCCGGTTTCCACTCGCGCAATCGTCCGTCCAGCTTTTCCGCCAAGGCGTCCATGGTACTCCTGCCCTTGTCCCGAGTGTAACGGCATCGGCTCTCGGCCGACATTGTCATGCAAGCCGGCGGACGGCCGCGAGTCTGCCATTAGCAATTAATTGTGCCTGGCGCGAACTGATCGGGAATGTTTTGGTCGACAGTGATGAGGACGTCGTAACCATCGGCTTCAGCCTCATCCAGTCAGGCGGCCATCTTTCAGTCCAGCGCGTTCGCGAATCCGGCTGTCCGGCAGTCATGATCTGAACCGGTACGCGGGTGCCCCGAAACACCGGAGGGTCCGTGCATCGTATCGGGGTCTCTGGTGATCGCCTGCGCCTTCATTGTTGCTCAGACGGGGCGCGGGCCGGTCAGGGGCATTGCGGCGCAAGCTTCGCCGTATAACCGCGTTCTTGTGTCAACGCCTGGCGCCGGACAGCGGCCAATCCGCGGAACGCCGACCATCTGGACGGAAGTTTGAGGCCACAGGCGCGGGTGGGTCGCTTCCCGTCACCTTGATTGCAAAGCAAGCCCGTACTTCGGTTCGCGCAATTCGACTGGAGCGCACGGACCGCTCTTAGTCGTGACGTGGACACCAGACGCTCCGGTGGATCTGGCCAACGGGTGTGAAGATGTGGGGTCTGATGGATTGCCGGCTAGCGACTGAGTGCCCGGTAGAATTCAGCGAGAGCCGTGAACGCCGCTTTGGGCTCCCATGGCAGATCTGGATATCGGCGGGGGCGCTCGCAATCGAGCACTCGCACGATACCGGCGCTGGCCATGTCAAAATCTTTGCCCGGTTCGCTGTGGTCAATCAGGTCGTAGCGCGCAAACGTGTAGACAAAAGCGCTGTCAACACCCTCAGTATGAAATACGTCCAGCAATTCGGTAATGTATCGGGCCTGCTCGTTTTCGTCGCGGATCAGATTGCCTTTTAACCGGAGCGGCCGACCACGATCGTCCCACTCGATGTCGTCCGATATGCCCCGGCTCGCCATATTCGCGGCGCCCGTGTAAGCTGCGCACCCGAACTCCGTGATGGCCACCGGCTTGTCTAGTGCTCTCCCCTGCGCTACAAACGCGCGAATATCCTCTCGGAAGCGCCCCGCCATCTGCGCCGTCCGATAACCGGCATCGGTGGAGATGACGTCGAACTGTGTCCAGTCAACTCCGTCCAGCGGAATAGAGGCGTAGCTCAGTTTCCCGCCGAACCGCTTACGAACCAACTCCACGGAGTTGCGTAACAACTCATTCACACGGGCACGCATGTCGGGAATCAGCGGGCGCAGTCGCTGCAGGTCGGCCAAAGTTGCCACACGATCCACGAGCGTGTCCCCGGGAAGGATACCGGCAGTCATTATGCTCAGTTCGGAGCCGGTCAGAAACACGACCTCCGCGCCCGCCGCTCGCACACGTTCGGCACGCTCGGCGAAGTCAGGAATGAGTGCAAGGAACTCTTCGGTGGTTAAGTTGTTGGTGAACGGACAGAACCACACTTCGAGACCTGCTTTGGCAGCGTGCGCAGCCGCAATCTCCAGCCGCTCCGGGTATCCGCCGGTTATGCGGACTGCCTCGCAGTGAAGGTCATGACGAATGATCTCCATTTCGCGCTTCACGACTTCGGGGTCAAATGGTTCCCGCGTGGTAGTGCCCGCGCTGACAAAACCCGTATCGTAGTTGATGCCCTTGAAGCGCACAGTCGTATGGTCTCCTTAAGTCGTATTTGGGTGAAGGAACGGTGGTCGTGGATCTTATGAATCGTTACGTGAACGCTTGGCGTTTGTATCGGAGAAACCAGCCGCAGCAAGCGCAAAAGCTTCGCTAAGAAGGGGAAGGATCGGGCCGGAAGGGCCATCACGCAACCAGCGATCCATAATAGTTCCGACGATTGCGATCACCACTGCAGCCATCACTTGTGAATACAAGTCTGCCCCTCGCGGTGTTCCCGACCGCTCAGCGATCGCCTCGGCTAACGCAACTTGAGCCGCAGCCGCTGCTTTCAGAACTTCACCTCGAATCGCTGGTTCGGTAATGACGAATCGAATCCGCTCCTGCCAACGTTTGGCGTCGGCAAGCGCTTCACTCCTTTTCTCTGGAGGCTGAAACTGCGCCGCGACCGAGTTGGCGATCGCCGTCCACATCGGCTCCGTGGCTGGACGAGTTCGTAATTCGTCCGCAACGCGAAGAAGCCGTTCGAGGTGTCCGGCGGCAATCGCCTCCGCCTTTGTAGAGAAGTAGTTCCGAAAGGTTCGCGGTGAGACGTTGGCAGCCGCCGCGATGTCGGCCACTGTCACGTTCTCCCACCCACGCTGAAAGCAAAGGCGCAAAGCAGCAAGGCTTAGGGCAGCTCGCGTCTCGCGCCGTTTACGCTCTCTGAGTCCGAGATCGAATTCCGCAACACCTGTGCTCACAAAAATGATACTCCCATAATATTGCCGAATTAGCAATATTGCTAACCTCGCAATATTTGGGCGACACATAAGGCGTAGAAGAACGTCGGAGATGCCAGGTATAGAGCGGCAAAAACGAAAGTGAGCCACCTGTGCGTGTAGCGGGCGGGCATCTCGTCGAAGTACCTGCGGGTCTGGCTCTGCGGGTGGATGACGCGCTGTTGACGGATATGACCGCCTCTAAAGGATGGCCGTCAACCGGAACTGAACCTGATCGCTACCGATAACTCGGCTTTCCCGGCCCAGTCGCCACAATCCGCTTGTGCGGAATAGCGGCGGTTATCCCGGTATGACCTTCAACCCCGCGTCCCGCGCAACTTCCCGCATCCGCGCATCCGTCGAAACAATCGTGTCCGACCCAGATGACAGCGCCGACGCCACCTGTATCGCATCCAGACTGCGCAGCACGGCATTCGCTTTCCCCACCGCCGCTGCAATCATGACGCTCCGCGCTGCCGCAATCACCGCGTCCGTGACGTCGAGGCTGACTACTCTGCCCTGGCGCCGGTCTTCATCGAAGGCGGCCATCAGCGCCGTTCGAGCGCCCTGGTACAAGTTCCCGGCCTTCTCTTTGCGGGTGAGCGCGGACTGAAGCTCAACCGCCGCAATCGTCGAAACCGTTATGGGATAGGACGAAGCCGCAAGCCGCAGGAAGAACCGGGAGTCCGGCTCTTCCGCATACAGCTTCACAAGAGCGGAAGTGTCCCAGAACAAAAGCTAGAGCCGGTCCTCTCGATCCTCTTGGAGGATCTGCTCAACCGTCAGCTTCGGGCCGTTCGGATTGGCGTATTTCCGCAGCAGCGCCATCCGCTGTTCCATCCAGGCGGCGTCAGAAGGCGCCGCACGCTCCCCTTCTTCCACGTGCGTCAGCCTCGCCCGCACCTTCCCCCCAACGGTAATCAACACATCCTCGCCCTGGCTTGCGCGCTCCACCAGTTCCGCCAGCCTGCGTTCCCCGTCTTCGAGCGTGGTCACCATGTGTTTATTTTAATTGCTCGAATCGCCACAATCACTTACGCCGCCCGCGCGCCACTCGCCCGCTTCCGCGGTGTAATCTCCGGTCAGCACTTCTTCGTGGCCACGAAGCAGCTTGTGATCGAACACTGGACTTCCGGGGGCCTGGCAAGCCTTCTGAAGGCCTTTCAATGCGGCATTGAAAACGTCGGAACCGGCGCCTGGGTGAAAACCCGGCCCGGTTCGGATTTCCAGACATCGCGTGTACCGGACGAAAGGAAAATCATGATCTCTGTTGTCTCCCGGTTGCGCGCCCCTGGCGGGGGCAGCGCAGCCGGGCGGGCAGCGCGGTCATGATTTCCTTTGGTTCCACATCGAGTCCCCTTTCGCATTCCGGATCTCACGGGACACGTGTCTTCACACATCACCCCTCGTGATAGTCTCCCCATTTATGAAATCGGTATGCCTTCTGGCTCTCGTCGCGCTCACTCTTTCCGCGCGCGCCAAACCCGTCTTCACTGAAAACTTCGAGTCCGGCAAAATCGATCCGGCCAAGTGGGACCAGCGCGTCGAGGGAACCGCCACCATCGCCGTCGAAAAAGTGAAGGGCGCGAAGGGCAAATACGCTCTCCACGTCCACTATCCCGATATGGCGGCGCGCAGTTATGCCTTCATCGTCGCCACGCATCTGCCCGATTCCGTGCGCACTCACTTCTTCGGCCGCGCTTATATGAAGGTCACTCCCACCCTCGGCATGACGCACAATCCGCTGCTCTTCGCCGGCGGCCCCGGCTGGCCCCTCTCGAAATTCGAAGAGATCGGAACCTACCGCGGAACCTGGATGCCTTCCTATCAGGAAAACAAGTCGCCCGCCGGACACGGCCGCGGCGAAATCACCTACCACGCCGAGCAGGGTCCCCCACTCGATCGCTGGTTTCTTCTCGAATGGGAATTCAACGACAATCCCGCCACCATCAGCTTCTGGGTCGATGGCCAGCCGGTCGCTTCCATGATGAACGGAGAGAAAGCCGAAACCGTGAAGTTCGCCTGGCCGAAAGGCAGCCAGAACGTGAACGATATCGTTGGCGGCTTCGTCGAATTCGGCTTCGGCGCCCGCGTCTGGGGCGCCCCGCCGAAAGGCTTCGACGTCTATTACGACAACATTGCGATCGGCACGAAACGCATCGGGCCGAAGTAAAAGCGAAGCTTCACTGCGGCGCCAGCAGTTCCCTTGCCGCGTCTTCTTTGCCGGCTTTCGTCAGCGCTTCGGCCCGCATCTTTCGCGCCAGTGGATCGGAAGGCCGCAGCTTCAGCGCCTTCAGATACGCCACCGCGGCGTCATCGTATTTGCCGGCGTCGAGCAGTGCTTTGCCGTCCAGCATCGCCGCCGCATAGATATCGGATGGCACGCGCGTCAGTTGCCGCTCCCGATCCCGCAGCGCGCGCCCCAGCGGGTCCACCGCATCCGCCGGACGCTTCGCCCAAAGCAGCCCCACTCCCAGCGCGGAATCGTCTTTTGTTTTTGCGAGACCGTCGAAAGCGGCCTTGAGCGTCCCCGCCTCGAATCCCGTCCTCGCCGCCGCCGCCTCCGGCGACTCCAGCCCGAGCAC
>DAIDJK010000537.1 GCA_027450225.1 Bryobacterales bacterium
GACGATGCCGACCCAATCTGACTCCGCAGAATCCACCACCAGACCGATATCGGAAAAGCGCCTCGCGGCCAACCGCGCCAATGCCCAAAAATCCACCGGGCCCCGCACTCCCGAAGGCAAAGCGGCGTCGTCCCGCAATGCTCTCAGGCATGGTTTCCGCTCCACCCAGTTCGCCGTCGTCCGTCTCGAGGAACTGGACGAAGTTGCGGCCCTCAAGGCCGACGCTATCCACTGTTACGCTCCCGTGAACGCCCAGGAAATCGCCGCCGTCGAGCGCATCGCGCTCGCCCAGCAGCAGTTCTTCCGCGCCGCGCGCCTCGAAGCCGGCCTCTTCACCGACGCCATGAACGAAGCCCTCGATCGTTACGGCAACCCGGTCAAACCCATGGACGAAAAACTCATCGGCGCCACCGAGATCTCCATCTGCCAGTCGCAGAACCGCAATTATTGTCTGGCCGAAGGCTTCCGCCGCATGGCGAATGAATCCAATGTCTGGTCCGTCATGCTGCGCTATCAGGCCCAGGCCGAACGCATGTACCGCCGCGCCATCGAAGAGTTCGATCGCCTGAAATCCCGTCGCGGCGAATTACCGAACGAACCCAACATCGGCGCCGAACCGGAACCACCCGAACCGCCGGCGCCGCTCCGCGAGATCAACCCCTTCTATCAGCCGCCGCAGCCGGATGACTCGCCCTCTACGCCTGCGCCCGCGCCGTCATCGCCCTCCGCCGGAAACGGGCCCGGCGCCGGCAGCGTTTTGCCGAACGAACCCAACCGCCGCCCGGCAGCGCCTCGAGGAGCACAGGTCGCAGCCTCGGCGCGCCCCACCCGCAAGCCGGTTCGTCATCGCTCGCGCGGCTATCGGGCTCTTCGCAATCCGGCCGCTGATGCCGTCCTTCCGGCCGCTCGCCCGGGCCGGATTCACTCGCTTCCCGCCGGCTGCCGCGTCGCTCTCGCGCCTGCGGCGTCGCGCGGCCCCCGACTTCGCTAGAATCAAAGTTTCACCCTGATTCCATGACGCACGGCGCGCGCGTGGTCGCGATCTACCCAGGTTCGTTCGACCCGATCACGAATGGTCACCTCGATGTGATCGAGCGGGGATCGAAGCTGTTTGACCGTCTGATCGTGTCCATTCTGCACAACGAGTCCAAGTCGCCGCTTTTCAGCGTGCTGGAACGCGCGGAAATGCTCCGCGAATCGGTGCGGCCGTTCGGGAATGTGGAGATCGATTCCTTTCAGGGTTTGCTGGCGGACTATGCGCTCCGGAAAAACGCGCGCGTGATTCTTCGCGGCATCCGCGCGGTCTCCGATTACGAATATGAGTTGCAGATGGCGCTCATGAACCGGCGATTGCAGCCGCAGGTCGAAACAGTCTTTCTGCTGGCGGGCGAGGCGTTCTCTTTCATCAGCTCGAAGCTGGTGAAGGAGGTGATCAGTCTGGGCGGAAGCGTCGCCGGGCTGGTACCGCCGCTGGTCGAGAAGCGTCTGCGTGAGCGGCTCCGGGCGCCGGAAAGCCTGCAACAGGAATTATTGACGACATGACACCCACCGTTGAACTCACCACAGCCGACCGCATCTCGCGGATCAGCGTTTCTTCCACCATGAAGGTCATGGCGGACGCCGACAAACTCCGCCGCGAAGGAGTCGACGTGGTCGACTTCAGCGCGGGCGAGCCGGACTTCCCAACGCCGGACAACATCAAGCAGGCCGGCATCCGCGCCATCGAGCAGAATTTCACGAAGTACACTCCGGCGGGCGGCACGGCCGAATGCAAGCAGGCGGTCATCGAGCGCCACAAGCTCGAATTCGGCACCGATTACAAGGCCTCGGAGTGCATCATCGGCGTGGGCGGCAAGCATGTGCTGTTCAACTACACGCAGGCGCTCGTCAACAGCGGCGACGAAGTCATCATCCCGGTTCCCTACTGGGTCACCTACAAGGACATCGTGAATTACGCCGGCGGCAAGTGCGTCTTCGTCGATACCGACGAGAAGGAAGGCTTCAACCTCACGGCCGCCATGATCGAGCGCGCCATCACGCCGAAGACGCGCATGGTGATCATCAATTCGCCGAGCAATCCGTCGGGCGCCGTGCTGTCGAACGAAGAATTCGAGAAGCTGTACCACATCACGTCGAAGCGCGGCATTTTCCTGCTCACCGACCAATGCTATTCGCATTTCCTCTATGACGGCACGCCCTGGTCGGTGGCGTCGCTTCCCGGAGCGAAATCCACGGTGCTGGTGGCCGGTACCGTTTCGAAGACTTACGCCATGACGGGATGGCGCATCGGTTACGGGCTCGCGCCGGAGCCGATCATTTCCGCGATGAACAAGCTGCAGAGCCATTCCACTTCGAATCCGACATCGATCGCGCAAAAAGCCGCTGTAGAGGCGCTGCGCGGTCCTCAGGATTCCGTGCCCCAGATGCTGGCCGAATACCGGCGCCGCCGCGATTTCGTCGTGCCCCGTCTCCGCCGGATTCCCGGTTTCGATTGCGCGATGCCGGCGGGCGCGTTCTACGCCTACCCGAGCGTTCGCGGCGCTCTGGATCGCGCGGGTATCAAAATGCCGCTCGAATTCGCGGACCGTCTGCTCAAAGAAGCCAACGTGGCCGTGGTACCGGGTGAGGCGTTCGGAACCAGCGATCACGTGCGCATCTCCTACGCCACGTCCATGAAGGAGCTCGAGCGCGGGCTCGACCGCATCCAGAAGTTTGTGGAGAAGCTGGGCTGACAGTGGCGGCGCGGCTGGGCTCAAAAGCTTTTCCGAAGGTGTGGGGCTCGCCGCATACCGAACCCTGGTTCGCGAATTCTCAAGGGCAGAAGATTGGGGAGGTGTGGTTCGATTCGCCGCCGGGCACGCCTCTTCTTATCAAGTTTCTGTTTACTTCCGAAAGCCTCTCGATCCAGGTCCATCCCGATGACGAATACGCCGCGGAGCATCACGATTCGCTCGGCAAAACGGAGATGTGGCATATCCTGCGCGCCGAGCCCGGAGCGAGGATCGCGGTTGGGCCGAAGCGCGCGGTTTCGCGCGAGGAACTCGCCGCCGCAGCGGGGAAAAAAGAGCTTCTGGACCTGCTGAACTGGTATGAGGTCGCGGCGGGCGATACCTGGTTCATTCCTGCCGGAACCATTCACGCGCTTGGCGGCGGGCTCGCGCTGTGCGAGATACAGCAATACTCGGACATCACATACCGGATTTATGATTTCGATCGGGACCGCGAATTGCATATCGACCACGGCGTGAAAGTTTCACGGCTCGCGCCATGCGCGGGCCGGAGCGAACCTGTTCAGCTTGGCGAAGGGCGCGAATTGCTGGTTGAAAGCGACTATTTCCGCACGGAACGGATCGAAGTCGCAGGATCAGCGCCCTGCGAAGCGAGGCACATTTATGTGGTTCTGGAAGGCGAAGGGCGAATTGGCGGTGAGGCGTTCCGGCCGGGTGACGCGTTCGCTGTCGAAGCTGCCGGAGAACGGATCGAATCGCCTCGCGCCGTGCTTGTGAGCGTGGTGGCGCCGACGACTGAGCGCGCAACCCCGTAGCGGTCACCTCCCCCGAGTTGCACCACCCGGAATTACGCGCCAGCCGATCCGTTCCTGTTGTATCGTGAATAGGGTTCTGCTGGCCAGAGCAACTCTGGTTCTTGCGCCGCATTTCAACAGATTTCTTTCCCTCTGTTTTCAACAGGTTGCCGGATTGTTCTGTTGATTTGCTGTGGACCGGCATGGAATCGCGGTGGATAAAACAATCAGGCAATGAACTGTTCCGGTTTTGACGTCCTTGCGGGGCGTTCGGTGAATTTCGAATATACAGCGGTGATCGATTCGGTTGACGTCGCGGAAGCCTCGGTGGAACTCCCGCTCGTCTGCCCTGGTTTCTTCGATATCCAGGTGAACGGGTTCGCCGGTGTGGATTTCAACAATCCGGCCGAAACCGTCGCCGGCATCGGGCGGGCGCTCGAGGCGATGCTCCGGACCGGCGTAACGCGCTGTCTGCCTACGGTGATCACCGGCGCCCCCGGCGACATGATCGCGTGCCTGCGAAATCTGCGCCGGGCGATGCAGGAATTGCCGCGCCGCGCCATGATAGCGGGCTTTCATGTGGAGGGTCCGTTCATCGGGCCGGAGGATGGCCCGCGCGGCGCCCACCCTGCGCGATGGGTCAGGCCACCCGATATCGACGAGTTCCACCGCTGGCAGGAGGCAACCGACGGGCATGTTCGGCTGGTGACGCTTTCGCCCCACTGGCCCGGCGCGCCCCGCTTCATCGAAGCCGTTACGCGGGAAGGCGTGGTGGCGAGCATCGGGCACACGGGGGCGACTGGCGATCAGATCGAAGCCGCCGTCAATGCCGGCGCCACGCTTTCGACGCATCTCGGGAATGGCGCTCACTCCGAATTGCGGCGGCATCCCAACTACATCTGGGACCAGTTGGCCGAAGACCGCCTGAGCGCGAGCTTCATTGCGGACGGCATTCATCTGGGCCGCAGTTTCCTGCGAACGGCTCTGCGGGCGAAAACGGTCGAGCGGTCGATTCTGGTGACGGACGCCGCCGCTCCGGCGGGCGCCCGGCCAGGCCGGTATCGTCTCGGCGAGCAGGATGTGGAACTGACGCCGGACGATCGGGTTGTGCTCGAGGGTACCGGCAAACTGGCCGGATCGGCGCTGAAGATGAATCGGGGCGTGGCGAACCTGGTGCGGTTGGCGGGTCTGAGTCTGCGGGACGCCATCAGAATGGCGACGGTGAATCCCACGCGTCTGCTGGGCCTGCCTGCGCCGGACGCGATTCTGCCCGGTGCCGCGGCGGACTTGGTGGTCTTCCGAAATGACGGGTGGGATCTGGACGCTGTTGTTTTCGGCGGCGAAGACGTAGTTACTTCGGAATAAGCTGTGGACAGCCGTTGCGAAACGGAACTGGTGGCGGCGGGGAGACTCGAACTCCCGACCTACGGATTATGAGACCGTCGCTCTAGCCAGCTGAGCTACACCGCCAAATTGACGATTTTAGCATCGCCAGGGTGACTGCCATTCTGGCCCGGCCGCCCCGCCGTGGACCGGCCACGATAAACTCAAATCGGCAGGCGTGAAGCGGATAGCCGCTCGCGGGATCGTTTTGCAAAAAATGGCCGCGGGAGGAAAGTCCGGTCTCCACAGGACGGCGTGCCGGCTAACGGCCGGGGGGAATCTCTCAAAGGGATTTCTACGGAAAGTGCCACAGAAAACGTACCGCCGCGTGCGCTCGCGTATGCGGCAAGGGTGAAAAGGTGCGGCAAGAGCGCACCGCGGACGGAGCAATTCGTCCGGCAGGGTAAACCCCACGCGGAGCAAGACCAAATAGGGGAGGAGGAGTGGTCCGCTCCGTCAGAACTCCCGGGTAGGTCGCTTGAGCCGCGCAGAGATGCGCGGCCCAGATGAATGGCTATCGCCCTTTGAGCCGGTCGCGAACCGTGATCGGACCGCAAGGGTACAGAAACCGGCTTATAGTTTCACGCCTGTCACATATCTCGCATTTTTGGGCTCGCGGAAAAGCCTCGGGCGAATACTAAAATGGATGAATCGCATGGTTCGCGACGGCATTTATTACGGACTCGCCTTCACCGCAGCCGGCGCTCTCATTTACTGGCTGGGAGGACCGTGGCCCGCGGCGCCACTGTTCCTTTTGGGCGCCTTCTGCGCCTGGTTCTTCCGCGATCCGGAACGGCCGATTCCTGTCGGCCCGGTCGCGCTTTCGCCGGCTGACGGCCGCGTGGTTGCCGTAGTTCCGGAAGGCGACAGGCAGACGCGAATCAGTATTTTCCTGAATGTTTTCGACGTGCATGTGAACCGCGCTCCCATTTCCGGCGTGATCACGGACATTACCTACAAAAAGGGGCAGTTCCTGGTTGCCAGCAGAGAGATCGCGTCGGCCGACAATGAGCAGAATATCGTGACCATACGCGCCGAAGACGGTACCAAAGTGGTTTTCAAACAGATCGCCGGCCTCATTGCGCGCCGGATCATCTGCACGAAGAAAGTGGGCGATATCGTTCAAGCCGGCGAGCGGATCGGGCTGATCAAATTCGGCTCACGCGTGGATGTGATTTTCGGCCCCGAGTGGTACATCGAAGTTTCGCCCGGCACGCGCGTCGCGGCTGGCACCAGCGTTCTGGCGCGGCGTCTCGGCGAGATCGAAATATCGCGGGAGCTGGCGGCCGCCATGCAGGAGGCGGCCCTGAGCCGCGCCTGAAAGAATGTCCATTGATCCGACTCTTCAGGCCGGCGCGGCTGAGCCCGCCCGCCGGCGTCCGCCCCGCGCTGCCTATGCGCTGCCGACCCTGTTCACCGCCGCCAACATTTTTCTCGGATACCTCTCGATCATCCGCTCCATCCAGGCTGTAATCTCGTTTCACGGCAACCCCGTGGAAGCATCGCTTGATTTCCAGGTGGCGGCGAAGACCATCGGCTGGGCATTTCTGCTCGACGGCTTCGACGGCCGGATCGCGCGCATGACGAACACGACCAGTGAATTCGGACGCGAACTCGATTCGCTGGCGGACGTGATCAGCTTCGGCATCGCGCCTACCGTGCTGGCTTATACGTGGGGCATTCAATTCGTGGACACCACGGTCGGGCCGATCTTTCTCGATCAGCTTCAGCGGGCGGGCAAGTTCATTGCTTTCCTGTTCCTCGTGTGCGGAGCGGCGCGTCTGGCGCGCTTCAATATCCAGAAGAATCCGATCCCGAAGAATCCGGGGCTGCCGCACCGCAAGTATTTCGTCGGGCTCGCGATTCCCGCCGCCGCCGGAATGGTCTGTTCCATCGTGTACTTCGCCGACGGGTACCCGATCACAAATTCCCTGTGGTCCATCCTCTGGATGGCGCTGCTTGCGCTGCTTTCTTTCCTGATGGTGAGCACCTGGCGGTACTGGAGTTTCAAGGAATTGAATCTGCTGCGTCCGCGCTCGCCCCTGCTGCTGGTCGGGCTCGCGGCCTTCATTTTTGCGATCTGGACATGGTCGCAACCGGCGCTGCTGCTGCTTGCGTCCACTTATGTCGCAAGCGGCATCGTCATTCGAATCGGCGGATTGATACGGCGCCACATACGCCATACGCCACGAACGCATCCGGAGACTCAGATTGGCTGAAACCATAGCGCTGTTGGGAGGTGAGACGCTGCTCGGGCGTGAGATTCGCGAGGTTTTCAGCGAGTCCGTTCTGGGCGCCCGCATTCGGCTGGTCGCGGAAGAGAGCGAAGCGGCGGGCACGCTCACCGAACTGGATGGCGCGGCGGCATTCCTCGGCCGGCTCGATCCGGAGGATCTGGAAAATGCGGCTGCGATAGTGCTCGCCGGTTCGCCGGAGAGTAGCCGGAAAGTGCTGGACGATCCTCTCTCGGGCGTCATCGTCGATTTGACTTACGCGGCGGAAGACGCGCCGGGCGCCCGCATTCGGGCCCCTCTGGTGGAAGACGCCGAATACCGGGCGGACCTTTCGGCCCCGCAGGTGATCGCGCATCCCGCGGCCATCGCGATTACGCTGCTGCTCGGACGGCTGCACCGCGCGCAGCCGCTCTCGCGCGCGGTAGTCAACATCTTCAGTCCGGCAAGCGAATACGGCAACGCGGGCGTCGATGAACTGCAGCAGCAGACTATATCGCTGCTCTCGCTGCAGAAGATGCCGAAAAAGGTTTTCGATGCGCAGCTGAGCTTCAACATGCTGCCGCAGCTTGGAGAGGACGCGCCGCGCCAGCTCGCCGAATCCGAGGAACGGATCGAGCGCCATCTGGCGACGCTGCTCGATCGTCCGGACGCTCCGCCGATGCCGTCGCTCCGGCTGGCGCAGGCGCCTGTGTTTCACGGCTACAGCTTTTCGGTCTGGGTCGAGTTCGAAGACGCGGTTTCGGCGCCCGACATTGAAGATGCGCTCGCGGGTGAGGCTATAGAAGTCCGCTCCGAGCGCGAAGAGCCTCCGGCCAACGCCGGCGTTGCGGGGCAGAGCGGCATCGTTACGGGATCGATCGTGCCTGATCGCAATGCCGCCAACGCCATGTGGATCTGGATGGTGGCGGACAATCTGCGGCTGCTGGCTGACAATGCCGCCCTGGTTGTGAGAGAGATCGCATGAAAGCGGTCCTTGCGGTGGTGGCTGCCATGGCTCTCGCCGGATGCGGATATCACACGGCCGGCTCCACCAGTCTGCTGCCCACCACGATTCACACCATTGCGGTGCCGCCGTTTACCAACGCAACGGTTTATAGCGATCTGGCGCGGGAGTTGACCGGCGAAGTCACGCGCGAATTCATCGCCCGTACGAAGTACGCGATCGTGCCCGACAAGGAACTGGCGGATGCAGTGCTTTATGGCAGCGTGGCGAATGTCTTCGCGAACGCCACCACCATCGATCCGACGACGGGCCGTTCCACCGGTTCCGAGATCACGATTCAAATGCAGGTCCGGCTGGTGGACAAGACGGGCAAGGTGCTTTACAACCGGCCCAATCTCGAACTGCGCGACCGCTACGAAGTGAGCACGCTGCCAAGCCAGTACTTCGACGAGAGCGAGGCTGCCTACCGGCGCATGGCGCACGCGGCTGCGCAGACCATCGTCAGCGGCGTTCTCGAGAACTTCTGATGACGCCTGCCCAGTTCCTCACGCGCGTCAGGAAGCGCGAGATTCCACCGTTGTGCCTGTTTCTCGGGCCGGAAGGCTGGAATCGCAGGCGATGCCGCGAGGCTCTGGTTGCCGCGCTCGGCGAACCCGAACGCTTCGACGCTTCGCAGACGCCGCTGGCCGCCATCGTGGACGACGCGCGGGCCATGTCGCTGTTCGCGAGCGAACGCTTCCTGTTTGTCTCGAGCGCCGAGGCCGCCCTGCCGCGAACCTCGCGAGCCGCCGCCGCTTCCGATACCGACGACGATGACGCCTCCGATGGAGCGCCTGCGGCAGCCGACTCCGGTCCGCTCGAAGGCTATGCGAAAGATCCGACGCCGGGCGTCACCATCGTTTTCGAATCTTCGCGCTGGGATTTCGAAGGCGACGATAAGGCCCGGACCGACCGGGTGCGGAAGTTCTATTCGGCGATTCCGGAAGTGATTGAATTCCGGCGCTTCAGCCTGGACGACGCGCGGATGGAGACAGACCGTATCGCCAAAGCAGCGAATGTCCGGCTCGATCCGGCGGCGGCCGAGGCGCTTGTCGAAGCGCTTGCCGGCGATGTCGCGCGCATCGCGGTCGAAATCGAAAAGCTCTCGCTCTATGGCAAGCCCGTCACCGCGGAGGACCTGCCGAATCTGGTCCCCGATGCGCGGCAGAGCACCATATTCGCGCTCGTGAACGCGCTCGGCCGGCGCGACCGCGCACGCTCTCTCGATGCGCTCGATGCGCTGGTTCGCGAAGGCGAGTATCTGCCGCTCGCCCTCACGTTTCTCGCCACACAGTTCCGTATGGCTCTGGCGGCGAAGGAATCGAATCTGCGCAGCGCCGCCCAGGTGCAGGGGCATTTCTCGAAATCCGGCATTCCGATGTGGGGATCGCGCGCCGAGCAGGTGGCGCAGACGGCTGCGAAATTTTCGAAAGAACAGCTCGAGCGCGGTCTCGGGCTCATCTTCGAAGCCGACCGCGATCTGCGCAGCGCGCGCCCGGATGACCGCACCGTTGTCGAAAATTTCGTCGTGAAGCTCTGCGCCTGAAGCTCTGCGCCTGAAGCGCGTCAGGCGATCGTGATCGTCGGTTCTTTCGGCGAGACGCCGTCCGGATCGTTCACTTTCGCGCCGTGCGGAGCCGGAACCGGGCCACGCAGCAATGGATCGTTCGTGCGCCGCATCCAGCGATCCATACGCTCGCGCATGTCGGCCAGAACTTCGTGCGATGGCGCGTCCGTCACCAGGTTGTTCTGCTCGGTGGGATCGAAGATCAGGTCATAAAGCGATTCCTCGGGCAGTTGCTGATTTCGCCAGCCGTATTCGAGCCACAGGCTCTTGCTCAGGCTGTCGTCTATGTTCGGCAGCACCGGCGTCGGGCGGCCTCCAAAGCGGCGGATGTATTTATAGCGCTGCGTGCGCACCGCGCGTTTCGGCTCGTAGGACGCGTGGTAATTCACTTCCGCGAAGATTTCGTCGTTGATCTCCTTCTGCGCGCCGCGCAACACGGGCATCAGCGAGCGCCCTTGGTACCATGCGGGTTTTTCGATCCCGATGATTTCGCAAAGCGTGGGCAGCACGTCGAGCTGAGAAACCATGGCGTCACACACCCTGCCCCCGCGAAACTCGCCGGGGCCGCGCACGATCAGCGACACGCCCCACCCGAAGTCCTCCAGATTGCACTTCATCAGCGGGAACGAAACGCCGTGATCCGTGGTGCTGATCACGATCGTGTTTTCGGCGTAACCGTTGCGCGCGAGCGCATCCAGAACGCGGCCCACCCCTTCATCGAGCACGCGCGCGCTCGCGTGGAAGCCGGCCACATCGAGGCGTGTCTGCGGCGTATCGGCGATCGGCGTCGGCGGCTGGATGAAGCGGGCATCCTCGGCGGCGGTCGGCTTGTGAAACTCGCGATGCGTTTCGAAGAAGCCGGTATCGAGGAAGAACGGCTGCTTCGGGCGCGCATCGAGAAACTCCACCGCGCCCGGCGCCACGTCCACCGCGCTGGTGGTCTTCGGCCGCAGAATGCGATCGTAGCCGATGGTCTCCGGCTTCGCGGCTACGTGCTGCAGGCCGGCCAGCGTGGATTCGTAACCCGCCGCGCGCAGGGTATGCACGATATGGCGGCGATAGTCGGTCATCGAAAATCCGCGGTGCGCCAGACCAAGCATGCCGTTCGAATGGGCGCACTGGCCGGAGAGCAGCGACGCGCGGCTGGGCGAACACGTGGGCGCCGCGCTGAAGGCGCGCCGGAACAGCATTCCTTCACCCGCAAGCCGCTGCAGATTGGGTGTGGGAACCGCGTGTCCGTAAGGCTGCAGATACCGGCCGGAATCGTGCGAGTGGATGTAGACGATATTGGGCTTCGATCCCGGCGCGCCGGATGCCGCGGAACTGAAAGCGGCGCCCACGGCCGCCGAGGTGATGAATTCCCTCCGGGATCTCATACCACGAAGTCTATCGCCGTTTGTCCGCGCGCCGTGTCCCGCCGCGCTACATTACAGGCATCGGACCATGGCTCTTCAGGTCAACGGGGAAACGATTTCGAATGCGGACATTCGCGAGCAGATGGCGTACATTCGTTCGCAGCTCGACAGCGAGGGCAGGGAAGCGAGCCTCGAAGATCGCCTCCAACTGCGAACCCAGGCCGTTGACGATCTGATCGAGCGCGTGGTGATGATGCAGGAAGCGCGTCGCCTGGGGCTCGCGCCCGCAGCCGCCGAAATCGAAACAACGGCCGCTCAGCTTGCGCCGCGCGCCGGCGGCGTTTCCGGATGCCGCGCGGGGGCGGACGTGAACAAGCTCCGGTCGGAAGCCGAACGCCGGCTGCTGCTCGATGGCCTTCTCGAGTACTGCTGGCGCAAGACGCCGGAACCCTCGCCGGGTGAAATCCGGAAATACTATCAGGCGAACCGGGAATCGTTTCAAATGCCGGAGATGGTTCACGCCTGGCATCTGGTGCGGAACTTTGACGGGCGGGACCGCGAAACGGAACTGCGGCGCGTTTCCACTCTTCGCGAACGCGTTTCCGCGGGCGAGGACTTTGCCACTCTCGCCCGGACCGAATCCGATTGCCCGGAGAACGACGGCAACCTCGGCTGGTTCCCCCGGGGCGTGATGGTGGAAGAGTTCGATGACGTTATCTTCGCGGCTGAGCCAGTCATGTTGACCGAAGTTTTCGAGAGCCGGTTTGGCGCGCATGTCGCTCTGGTGCGCGGCCGCCGTCCGGCAGGCGTGCCGTCTCTCGAGGAACTGGCGGAGACCATCACAGTGCGGCTTAGGCGCCAGAAGCTCGATCGCGAAATCGGCCGGCTGGTGGAGAGGCTGATTTCGCAGGCCGATATCCGGGAGATCGCATGAGCCCGCTTCCGCTGATGCCCTGCTGCGCCCCGACGAAGCAGCGCGCGGCGATTCTCGAAAGTTCACGGTCGCGCTCGGCCTCGCGGCTGCGCGCCGCATCCGGTTCGACGGCCGATATGGTGCGGCTCGATGGCGGCCGCTATCTGGCCGGCAGTGAAGATGCTGACGCCGTGGTAGCGGATGGGGAAGGGCCCGTGCGCCCAGTCATTGTCGATCCATTCTTCATCGATGCGTATCCGGTAACGAACCAGAGTTTCTCGGAATTCATCCGCGCCACGGGCTACAAAACCGAGGCTGAGCGCTTCGGATGGTCGTTCGTCTTCGCGGGCCATCTGGATGGACGGGCCGACGCTTTGGAACATCCCGTGGGTCTTCCCTGGTGGCGCAAAGTGGAGGGCGCGGACTGGAATCATCCCGAAGGCCCCGGCAGTTCCATTGCGTCGCGTGGCGAATATCCGGTGACGCAGATATCGTGGAATGACGCGGCCTCATACGCAGCCTGGGCCGGCAAGCGGCTGCCCTCTGAAGCCGAATGGGAGTTTGCGTCGCGCGGCGGCCTGGAGCAGAAGCGCTATCCCTGGGGCGACGAACTCACGCCCGGCGGCGTGCATCTGTGCAACATCTGGCAGGGAGCGTTTCCGAACGTGGATCTTGCCGAAGACGGATATTCCGCGCCTGCGCCGGTGAATGCATTCCCGCCGAACGCGTTTGGGCTGTACATGATGACCGGCAACACGTGGGAATGGTGCGCGGACTGGTTTTCCCCGGATCACCACCTCTACGCCTCGCGGGTGAATCCGGTTGGCCCCGAATCCGGCTCGACGCGCGTGATGCGCGGCGGATCGTATCTCTGCCACGCATCGTACTGCAATCGTTATCGCAACGCCGCGCGAACGTCCAACACGCCGGACAGCGCGACCACAAACATCGGATTCCGTTGCGTGCGGGACGTCGACTGATCTACCGGGCGGCGGCCAGAGCCGGCTCGAGCTTCGCCGCTTCCACCTGCCGCGAGATCCATTCGTACGTCATTTCGAGGCCCTTGCGCAGCGGCTGCGAGGGAGCCCAGTGCAGCTTTTCCCGGATCAGCGCGTTGTCCGAATTGCGTCCGCGAACGCCCAGAGGACCCGGAATGTGGCGAATGGAAAGCTTTTTGCCCGCAATGTCCATAATCAGCTCCGCCAGGTGATTGATGGTGACCATTTCCTCGGAGCCCACGTTCACCGGTCCCGTGAAATCGGAGTCAGTCAGCCGGCGTACGCCGTCCACGCACTCGTCCACATAGAGAAACGAACGGGTCTGCCTGCCATCGCCCCAGATTTCGATCTCGCCTCCCGCCTGTGCTTCAGCCACCTTCCGGCAAAGCGCCGCGGGCGACTTTTCGCGGCCCCCGCGCCACGTGCCTTCCGGTCCGAAGATATTGTGGAACCGCGCCACCCGAACGTCCACTTTGTGATTGCGGGAATAGGAGAGATACAGGCGCTCGCTGAACAGCTTTTCCCATCCGTATTCGCTGTCGGGAGCCGCGGGATAAGCCGATTCCTCCGAGCACTTCGGATTGTCGGGATCGCGCTGGTTGTACTCGGGGTAGATGCAGGCCGACGACGAATAGAAGAACTTCTTCACGCCGGCGCGCAACCCGTATTCGAGCGTGTTCAGATTGATGGTGGCCGAGTTCCGCATGACATTCGCATCATGCTCGCCCGTAAAGATATATCCCGCCCCGCCCATATCGGCCGCGAGCTGATAGACCTCGTCGATCCCTTCCAGTACGCGCTGAATGAAATCCTGCTCGCAAAGATCGCCGAGAAGGAATTCATCCGCCTGCGTTTGAGCGAATTCATGCTCTTTGAGGTCGGCCCCGCGAACCCAGAAGCCTTCTCTTTTCAACCTTTTCACCAGGTGTCCCCCGATGAATCCCCCGGCTCCGTTGACTAAGATTCTTTTCATTTTTTATTTACTGTTCGCCCGACGACGGAACAGTCTTCAAAATAGCGCACAGCGAGCATTCGATTCCATATTCCGGCGGCGCGCCGGGCTGTACACCGTTAGCGCTGTCACACGGTTATATGAGGCGCTGGGGACCGGCGAACGAAGCTTCGCGCGGATTGTTATCATTCTGACTTCGAAACCCCCTTGTTCGATTCCGACATCCTTCCACTGATCGAGCGCTTCGCCGGCGTGCGCATTTTGTGCGCGGGCGATGTGATGCTCGATCGATTCGTATACGGCGATGTGACGCGCATCTCGCCCGAGGCCCCCATTCCCGTCATCGCCGTCCGGGAGGAGCGGACGATGCTGGGCGGAGCGGGCAACGCCGCGCGGAACGTGGCTTCGCTCGGAGCCGCGCTCGACTTCGTCACCGTGATCGGCGAGGACGCGGCCGGCAGTGAAATCGAATACGAATTGAGCAATCTTCCGAACTGCAGGCCGCGGATCGTCCGCGATCCCTCGCGCCGGAGCTCCTCCAAGATCCGCTATCTGTCTCACCAGCAGCAGATGCTTCGCGTGGATACCGAGAGCACCGAACCGCTTTCGGAGGTTCCGTTTCGCGAAGTCGCCGCTCAGTTCAGAGAGGCGCTCCCTCACTGTGACATCGTCCTTTTGAGCGATTACGGCAAAGGCATGCTGTCCGGTGAACGCGCCGCCGCTTTGATCGAACTGTGCCGGGAGGCGGGCAAGCCCGTCTTCGTCGATCCCAAGGGTCAGGATTTTTCGAGATACCGCGGCGCGGCTCTCATCAAGCCCAACGCCGCCGAACTCAGGGACGCCACGCGCATGCCCGCGGGCACGACGGAGGAGGTGGAAGCGGCCGCGCGATTC